>JADGBN010000021.1:0-1637 GCA_015231435.1 Gammaproteobacteria bacterium | reverse complement strand
CCTGCGACCTGCCAGAGGGTATCGAAATGGTCATGCCGGGTGACAACGTCAAAATGACCGTCACCCTGATAAACCCCATCGCCATGGAAGATGGACTGCGTTTCGCGATTCGCGAAGGTGGTCGTACTGTTGGTGCTGGTGTTGTTGCAAAGATTATTCAGTAGTTTGTTATTAAAGAGTCTGTCTGTTTTTTACAGGCAGCGTCGGAGGGTTCCCTCGTTAGCAGGTTAACGAGGGAATTTCAGATTTAGGCCAGTAGCTCAATTGGCAGAGCGGCGGTCTCCAAAACCGCAGGTTGGGGGTTCGATTCCCTCCTGGCCTGCCATTTTTTATAGCGGTATTAGATGGACAAACTGAAGTTAGCCATGGCAGCAGCCATTGTGGCAACCGCTATTGGCGGGTTTTACTATTATGCTGATCAATCACTGCTGTTGCGGGTGGTTGTGATGCTCGCGTTAATGATTGTCGCTGCGTTTATCGCCCTGAAAAGTGAAGCGGGTGCCAATGTCTGGAGTTTTGGACGTGGTGCGCTGATTGAGATTCGCAAAGTTGTCTGGCCTACCCGAAAAGAGACGATTCAAACTACGGTGATGGTAATGGCGTCGGTTTTTGTGGTGGGTATTATTTTGTGGATCTTTGACATGATACTCGTGTGGGGCATCGGCTTGCTTACCGGCAGGGGAGGTTAAGCGGATGACGCAACGTTGGTATGTCATTCATGCCTATTCAGGCTTTGAAAATAGCGTCAAGCGCTCCTTGGAGGAGCGTGTTGTTCGTGCCGGTATGAGTGAGCGTTTTGGCGATATTCTCGTGCCGACTGAAGAGGTCGTTGAGATGCGCGAAGGGCAGAAGCACAACACTTCACGCAAATTTTTTCCAGGCTATGTTCTGGTTAAAATGGAGATGGACGACGAGACATGGCATCTGGTCAAAAGTGTGCCCAAAGTACTCGGCTTTATTGGCGGCACCAGTGATCGACCCGCACCAATTAGTGAAAAAGAGGCGCAGTCGATACTTGATCGGGTACAGGAGGGTAGCGAGCGCCCACGTCCGAAAGTGGTCTTTGAGCCTGGTGAGGTGGTGCGCGTCACCAATGGCCCCTTTAACGACTTTAATGGTGTGGTGGAAGAGGTCGATTACGAGAAGAACCGTCTGCGGGTTGCGGTGCTTATTTTCGGTCGTTCGACACCGGTCGATTTGGAATTTAATCAGGTTGAGAAGGGGTAGTTCCCGATATTTTCGGAGACTGCAGCTCTCACTTTTTTGTGTTGACGGGGAGCCGCAAGGCGCTTGTACCCATAGGAGTTAAAAATGGCAAAAAAAATTACCGCTTACGTCAAGCTGCAGGTCGCGGCTGGTAAAGCGAATCCGAGTCCGCCAGTGGGCCCAGCATTGGGTCAGCATGGTGTCAATATTATGGAGTTTTGTAAGGCATTTAATGCCAGCACCCAGGATCTTGAGCCTGGACTGCCGACTCCGGTGGTGATTACGGTTTACAGTGATCGCAGCTTCACCCAGACGATAGCTGACATACTCTAGGGCCGCAAAACCCGAGTAACTGACAATAGGAAAGACCGAGGCGAAGGCGGCTTGCAGACCCAGGGTTTGACGCATCTCCGGGGGTAACCCCTCCTGCA
>JADGBN010000219.1 GCA_015231435.1 Gammaproteobacteria bacterium | reverse complement strand
AAAGGGAAGGAGTCGTATGTGATTCAGACGGATGAGTTACTTAAAAAATCGCAGCGAGCATTACAGTCGGCTCAACTATTACTGGCCGAAGAAGATTGCGATGGTGCTTGCAACCGAGCCTATTACGCCATGTTTGATGCAGCCAAGGCTGCTCTCATGGTGCAGGGATACAGTGAAATTGCCATGACAACCAAAACCCATAATGGGTTGATTACCGCATTCAGCCTGCACTTGATAAAAACGGGTGTTTTAGCCAGAGAGTTAGGTCAATCATTTAACCGAATTGAGGAAGTAAGGTTAGTGGCTGATTATTTGGGAAGTGTAATCGATAGAGAGCTGGCAGTTCGTGCGGTTGATGAAGCTGGCCAGTTTATTAGCGTAATTATGTGTCAACTCTTTCAGGAGGAGAATCGATGAGCTTGCTTCAACAACAGTGGTCACTGCAATTCACCCCTCTCTCCCCCATTCATCTCGGTACCGGCAGCGATTACGAGCCGGGTGGATACGTGATCGAAGAGGAGACGCTGTTTGCCTTCAATGGAATGGCAGCGCTGCGGGTGTTATCGCAGCGTGATCGGGATGAGTTAAACCAAATCCTGTCGGGTCGGGCGAATGGCGATATGTTACGTCAGGTGCAGAGCTTCTTTCATCACCATCGTCAACCATTAATGAGCGTGGCGAGCCACCGGGTACGCCTGAATGCCTCGATGCAGGCGTTTTATGCAGAGCGGGTCGGAAGGGTAGTACAGCAGGAGCGGACAGGCGGTCGAGTACAAAACAAGCTTGAAATTGAAAGAACAGCGTGGAATCCAGTCACCCAAATGGCCTACCTGCCCGGAAGCGGCATAAAAGGGGCGATTCGCACGGCGCTGCTTGATACCATCAATAAGGGCCAGCAACTACCATACGACTTAAAGCGGGATCGGCAGGCGAATCAAAAGCTGCAAGAAGATCTTTTTAAAGGCAAATTTCATACCGATCCACTGCGACTTGTCGCGGTAGGTGATGCCCATCTGCAAGCTAATACACCTTTTGCCACCGAAGTGCGTTTCGCCCTTAACCGTAAAAAGGTGGCCATCACCGATGCTGGCGGCACGTTGCGCCAGTCCAAAGCGGAGCAACAGGGGCTCTATCAGTTATTGGAGACGCTTCCGGCACTGATGCCGCGAGCCTTTGGCGGTACCTTGTCGCTGAATACGCACGGCTCGATGCGCGTGAGTGAACAGAAGTGGCCATCGCACGAATACACCCTCAGGGAGATTGCCAGCGCCTGTAACCGCTTCTATCTCGGTCACTTCCAGCGTGAGTGCAATTTGCTGAAGCGGCGCAATTATCTCGATGAACAGTGGCATCACCAGGTGACTGGGTTACTGGAAGGCGAGCTAAAACAGCGCATGGAGCGTGGCGAAGTATTCCTGTTGCGGGTTGGCCGTCATAGTGGTGCCGAGTCGGTGACGCTGGCGGGGGTTCGTAATATAAAAATCATGAAAGGAAGAGGAGATAAACCCGATTATCTTCCCGAAGCAAAAACCGTCTGGCTTGCCGGTACAGAACGTCAGGCGCAGCGCAATCTGCTCCCCTTTGGCTGGCTGCTGGTTGAAGTGGCCGCTACGGAAAAACAGTTGTCACCGTGGCCAGACTCGCTACAGAACGCTGAGATTACGAGCTGGATCACTCAGTGGCGACAGCGTGAACAGGAATTGCAACAGCAGCGGCAAAAACTTGAAGCGCAACGCCGACAGGAAGAGGAGAAGCAGCGTCAACTACAGCAGCAGATTGCAGCGGAACAGGCAGTGGCTGCTGCCACTGAGGCAGCAGCAAGCAAAGCTGAAGCTGAGCGGCAGGCGGCATTGGCGGCCATGAGCGATGAAGAGCGCCAGTTACAGGCTCTCAAGGAGCGCTTTGAGGCAGCGCATCAAGCCAAAACCCTGAATGCTGGAGGACAAGTGGTCGTTGATCGACAAGCGCTGCTCGAAGCGGCGCAACAGTGGTCTCCAGAACTGCAACAGAAAGCGGCAGAGGTGATACGGCAGACGCTTAAACAGCAACCGTGGAGCAGCAGGAAGAAAAAGGAGAATCAGGATTTGCTACAGCAGTTGGAGAGGTAAAACAGACCCCAATTGC
>JADGBN010000218.1 GCA_015231435.1 Gammaproteobacteria bacterium | reverse complement strand
GACACGAATCTCCCGAATCGCACTAATCTGTTTCAGAGTGCTCTCATCGTTAATTTTTGCCGCCTGCTGAAACTGCTGTAGCAGTTCATAACCGGCGTGGCGTTCAGATGACCGCTCTTCGCTATTGTGGTAAAACACCTCTATCGCCGGTGTTTCACCATAGATCAGCCGGGTTATGGCAGCGGTTTTCGGTAGAATCGCCACCGGCAGCAGAGAGCCGGTATTCAGCAGGCGGTTAATAAAGGTAGATTTACCGGCACTAAACTCGCCCATGACAGCCAACGTGATCGGCTGCGTAGCAATACGAAAGATACGCGCAAACAACGTATCAAGCGCCTGATCGCTATGTCCGAGTAGCGAACGAATTTTATGGCTGTTTATCAGCCAGATATTAGAGGCAAACAGGGGTTTTATTTTCATTAAAAATTGACTTCCAGTTTTAAGCATTCAAGCTGGCGTTTAAGTTGCTTTAACGCCTCACCGTTGTCGGTTATTCCACTAAGTCGCTGAAGTTCGTCAATTTTATTTTGATAGATCTGCGTCACCTCATGATCGACAGAGCTGCAAATAAGGTCAATGCGCTTCGGTTGTTCAGCCAGCAGAGTTCTCTCCAGCTCGCCTTTAGCGTTTTGGAGATCGATACTAAGATTATCTATTAACTCAACAAGAAGTTTAGCTAACTTCTCTTTTTTCTGCTGTTTACCGTAGAAAAAGCCAAGAATGCCACCCACACCCACCACGAGCGCCGGAATACCAAAGGTCGCAAAACTCGTGGCGACAACGACCGTGGTTGAAGTGGTAAACCACCCTCCGATCGTTGCCAACAAACCCGAATTCACCGCTACCGCAGGGGCAGCCAACCCTGCCCAAAATGTGCCGGCACCCACTAACAGACCGGCAATCCCAAGAGTGGCGCTGGCTTTGGAAAGAACATCAACGCCAGGAATGGCATCAGAAGTGAGCGCCTTGTTCCAGTCCAGAAAATACTCATTGAGTTCGACATCAAGGCGCTGGGGCAAATTAAGCCGCCCCTTCTGCCGTTCTACCTCAAAACGAAGACGCTGCAAAAAATGTTCACCCGCCATCTGAAGTTGGCGTTGATGCGCCTGCTGCAACGCGCTTAAATTACGGACGAGACTGCGGTTGAGTTGCTCAACATCATCACCGTGAAGTTTCCCTAACTCATTGATGCGCTGTACCATTTTTATCTCTGTTTGGTCAAACAGATTAACCAATGCGTGGCGATACTCCGTAAATTCAGGTGCAAGAATCTTCTTTAACTCGATTAGCAGCTGGTCGCGCTGCTGCTGATAGTGCTTTGCTTCCTGTTCTAGCCGTAACCGCTGCTTATCTCGTTCGCTACGATCTTGCAACACTAGCTCAATTTGACTTGCTAACCGCAGCAGATAACTATCGACATATTGATTAAAGCGGTGATTACCTAGACTTAGCACCTCCTCCGCCTTGCTTTTGGCAAGATAGTTCCAGATCTCGGCTTGTACCTCATCGCCGTTTTCTCCGGTTTTAGCTGAAACGGGGAGAATCTTTATCTGATTCAGATAACCACTCAAATCGTCCTGTTTCGATAGTAGTTTTTGTAGCTCTTGACGCAGATGCGCTAAAACATCCGATCGTTCACTGCTATCGACCTGATCCCAGTAGTTGACCAAAATGAAGAGGCGGTTAAGATCGCGCCTCTTGAGAATATGGTGCTGGAGAAACTCATTCTGATTGCGGGTAAAAAGCTGCTGCGCACTAAGAAATAACAAGATGGCATCAGCTTTTGGCAGAAAGTCTAGGGTGATCTGCATGCGCGGCAGATCGGGATCGTTCAGGCCGGGCGAGTCGACTATCTCTACCCCCGATTTAAGGGCATCAACGGGAGCCTCCAGCTCGACATAGTTTACCCGCTCAACCTCGTTACCCCCAACCTGCACGGTCTGTCGTAACCGCTCTGCCACCTGATCCTTAATCACTTCACACTGTTCAATCAGTTCCCCCTCTTTGGGGAGAAAGTGGAGCGTGGCCTGCAGCGACGCCCCATAGCGAATAACGGTTGGACGAGTGGTCGTTGGCGTGGGTATGGCAGGCAGAATCGCCTGCTGCAGAAGGAAACGATTAATAAAGCT
>JADGBN010000217.1 GCA_015231435.1 Gammaproteobacteria bacterium | reverse complement strand
CCTTGGGTGGTGCTCTGGCGATGAATGCCGGTTGCTATGGTGCAGAGATCTGGAACTATGTGCAGCAGGTTGAGCTAATTAACCGCAAGGGTGAACGCCTGTTCGCGGACGCCGCGCAGTTTAACCCTAGCTATCGCCACGGTGACTGCCCTGCGGATCACTGGTTTATCGCTGCCGAACTGGCGTTAAGCAGTGGTGATGAGGCGACACTGCAACAGGAGATCCGCGAGCTTCTGGGCAGACGCGCCGCAACGCAGCCCACCAGTTTTGCCACCGCCGGTTCGGTCTTTCGTAACCCCCCGGGGGATTATGCCGCACGTCTGATTGAGGCTGCCGGGTTAAAGGGGCTACGCTGCGGTGATGCGGTGGTCTCCGAAAAACATGCCAATTTTATTGTCAACAGCCATCACGCTAGCGCCGCCGACATTGAAAATCTGATTATCACCGTACAGCAGCGCGTTGCGGATCGCTTTGCCGTTCACCTCGCCCCCGAAGTGAAAATAATTGGTGAACCAACAACCACTCTACAGGGGGGTGCCTAATGGTTAACCGCAATATTAGCGCCGCAGATTTTGGCAAGGTCGCCCTGTTAATGGGCGGCACCTCGGCAGAGCGCGAGATCTCTCTGGATGGCGGTCAGGCGGTCTATACCGCGCTGCAGCGTCAGGGCGTGGATGTGACCGCGATCGATGTGCGTGGTGAGGTGGTTTGCCAGCTGCGTCAGGCAGGTTATGACCGTGTTTTCAATCTGCTGCACGGTCGCGGCGGCGAAGATGGCGTGATGCAGGGGGCGCTAAAACAGGCGGGCATCCCCTGCACCGGCAGTGGCGTAACCGCCTCGGCAATCGCCATGAGCAAACTTCAGACCAAACGAATTTGGCAGGCAGCGGCAATTCCCACGCCCGCCTACCGCTGCGTCACCCGTGCGGCTGATCTTACTAATGCCCTTGGCGATCTCGGTCTGCCGCTAATCATTAAACCGGCCCATGAGGGCTCAAGTCTGGGAATGAGTCGCGTCGATAGTGCAGCGGATCTGCTGGCGGCGTGGCAGCAAGCAGCGGCGTTTGACCCTGAAGTGCTGCTGGAGCAGTGGGTGAGCGGTCGTGAGTACACCATCGCGATTCTCGGGCGTCAGGTGCTGCCGGTTATCCACCTTGAAACCCACCACAGCTTCTATGATTTTGATGCTAAATATCGTGCCAACGACACCCGCTACCGCATCCCCTGCGGCTTGGAGAGCAGCGCTGAAGAGCAACTGCAACAGCTGGCGCTTAGCGCCTTTGACGCCGTTGGTGCCGAGGGGTGGGGTCGGGTTGATGTCATGGCGGACAGCGCCGGAAACTTCTGGCCAATCGAGATTAACACTGTGCCCGGAATGACCAGCCATAGTCTGGTTCCCATGGCGGCAGCGGCGGCGGGAATCTCCTTTGACGCCCTCGTTTGGCAGATCCTCGCCACCACCCTGGCCCCCGTAGTGACTACGGAGAGCGCTCATGCTGGTGATTAAAGGGGCACAGCGCCGCAGCGCGCTGGCTAAACAGAAAGCCGCAGCGCCGCCACCACCTCCGGAGGCGACCCTCAATCGGCTGAATAACTGGATGATCGTTCTGCTAGTTGTCTGTGTCGCCACTGCGGTGTTAATCACCTTGGTGCGGGTTGGCAAGCTCAACTATCCCGTGCGTTCGGTACGTGTCGATACCCCGCTTTATTATCTCAACCAGCAGGAGTTAATGAGCAGCGTTGGCAAAGAGGCGGCCCACGGCTTTCTTGCCGCTAATCTCGGACGGATGCAGGAGAGCATTGAAGCGTTAGCTTGGGTAAAAAAAGTTTCGATTCGCCGCTCCTGGCCAGATCGGCTAATTATTCGTATTGAAGAGCAGCAGCCGGTCGCTCTCTGGGGCGACAAGGCACTGGTAAATCAGGAGGGTGAGCTCTTCTATCCGAGCAATCCGCAGCGTTATGGTAAAGGGTTACCACGGCTAATTGGCCCGGATGAGAGTAGCACCAAAGTGCTGCAAACCTACCTGCAGATCCGATCCTATTTTCAGCTCGTCTCGACTGATATTGATACGCTAATCCTGACCGATCGCCGCGCCTGGGAGGTGGTCCGGCCGGGGGGGATGAAACTTCTTCTCGGACGTGAAAAGA
>JADGBN010000216.1 GCA_015231435.1 Gammaproteobacteria bacterium | reverse complement strand
CGCAAAGTGCGAAAATACAAATTTAGTCGAGGGCAATCTGTCAAAAAGTCATTGGCATAAAGCCAATTTTATGCAGTGCAGCTTTATTAAACCGAATCTGTCTGGAAGTGATTTTTCCGCAACTGTTCACTTTCGTAGCAATTTTATTGAGCCGCAGTTACATGACATCAATCTTAATGAGGCGATATTAGAGTTAGTACTGTTTCAGGCGGCTGATTTCAGTGACTACGATTTTAGCAAGGTGGTGATTAAGATATGTCAGTTTAGGGAGAGCAAACTGCCCCGCGCAAACTTTTTTGGCAGGGATGTGACGCAGTGTGGTTTTATGAACGCTGATGTTACAGCGGCCAATTTTTCCCATGCCAAAGCGGATAAGACCCTATTTCTTGGTGCCAAACTTGCGGGAGCGCGTTTTATTAATGCGAGTCTGGAGCAGGCGCTGTTTAATGGTTCTATTTTGGAACAAGCTGACGTTAGTGGCAGTAAGATGATTCAGGCACAGTTAAAAGAGATAAAAGCGCAAGGACCCATATTTGCCGATTGTGATCTGACCTATGCTGACTTCTCTCTTGCGCAGTTAATGCGGGCTGATATGAGTCGTAGTATCCTGCTTCGTACCAATTTACACGAAATATATGAAGACGAGACAAAATGGTCGGGAACAAATCGTCAAGTTGCACTAGAAACGGATGCAAAGCGTGCCAAAGCAGAAAAATTTTAGCAGGATATTAATCAATACCATTAAGTTAAAGGTCTCTACTAGAAGTTTGCCAGATGTCGGCGGCAGGTCAGATAATTGCTCCTGCATTATCTACATACCCGACATCCATGTCGGTAAAAGATAATTGCTCCTGCATTATCTACATACCCGACATCCATGTCGGTAAAAGATAATTGCTCCTGCATTATCTACATACCCGACATCCATGTCGGTAAAGCCGCCGTCAAGCCCCTAAGGAGGGGTTTAAGGCGTCCCGGCAAGCAGGTGGTGAAAACCCTGAAGCTTAACTTAACAACTTTGGGATATTGATAGAGTAATTATGTATATACGGGGTTACTGATTATGCCGTTTGCCATTACCCAAAACTGCAGTATAAATTTTGGACCATTCGATGTCTGTATAACACCCATACCGACTCCGGTAGGGCCGGTTCCTGTACCGATACCCTATCCAAATATTTCTATCTCTTGCACGGCAATTCCCAGTCAATTTAAAGTCCTGACAATGTGTATGCCAAACCATAACCTAATGACTATTGTACCGATGAGTAATGGCGATAACGCCGGTATTTGGTTAAATCCTATGTCTGGTATGGTGATGGGCCCATCACGTCATTTAATAGGAAGCATGAAAACATTTATGGGAGGTATGCCCGCAACCAAGATGTTAAATCCCACCGGACAAAATGGCTTATCACCCGGTGTGCCAGGGCTGTCACTAACCCCTTGCCAAGTTAAACTAATGATTTTGTCATAAATTAATAGAGAGAGAAGATGTCTGAAGCTAACCATGAGTCTGAAAGAAAAAAAATCCAGGTACATATACCGCCTGAACTTGAATACTGTTACAGGGATCTGTTCAACATCTACGCGGGGGCCGGTGAGGTGATTATTGAGTTTGGCAATCATCATCGCTGCGCACCGGAATTTGCCTCTATTTCGAACCGTATCGTGCTATCGGTTCAAAATAGCTATAACTTTGTCGAACAGCTAGAAAATACATTGCGTACTGCAAATAAAAATTTACAACGACAACGAGAAGAGTCAAACAGTCAGCAAGCTAAAGGATGAGGAGTGCTAGGCGGAATAGACTATACCCTTTCTACTTGAAATTGCAGGGTCGTTGGCTTCAGTCGCTCACCCCAATCACATAGTTTATCTATGCTCATGGGGATTCGCGACTTTGCCGCCTACCTGCATTTCCAAGTAGTTTGGGTATATACCCGTCATCCTTGAATATGCGGGGTTGTTGCACCAACGGCAGGCTGCGCACGCTGTGCAGCCGCTCACCCCAATCTTATCTATGCTCATAGGATACACGCCTTTACCGCCACCCTGCACTTCTAGGTCGTTTGGGTATCAATGCACTATGTTGTTAAGATCGCCAACAGAGGCATCGGCTATCCATTAAACTTGAAAAGCTGGATTCGGTTCCACTCAATCATCCGCTTACGCCAATGTTTCTCAATGGCTTGAGTGAAATCGGGACGAACCAGCTTTGCGCGATCTTCGCACCACTC
>JADGBN010000215.1 GCA_015231435.1 Gammaproteobacteria bacterium | reverse complement strand
ATTCGGTCAAAATAACCGATACTAATATTATCCTTCAGCCCCTGCTGAAGAGCAATAAAGCGGATGCTCGGGTGTTCACGGGCGAGATCAAAAAAGATGGTATTGGCGTCTTGGTTGGTGATACAAATCTTCACCCGCGACATGCGAATGATCTCAGAGTAATAACTCATTATCAGACGTCCACTACCACCCCTACGCAAAAAACTTATGACGGCCTTGAGAAGAACCCGCAAATTAAGGGACTCGCCCCGCATATCCACGGTGAAAGTGGCGTATTGCGCAAGCTCCTTGCACAGATGGGCAGCTGTATGGGTGTCAAAAATTGCGATGTCGGCGATAGGCGGTCGGGAAAATGTCTTGGTGGCCGTGATAAACAGGCCATACAATTTATAGATCCTCTTAAATAAGTGCCTATTAGTAACTAACTCACGCAATCGGCTCATCACCCTACCAAACACCCCACGGCCAGATTCTGGCCCGTGACATAACGGGAGAGATCACTGGCGAGGTAGGCGACGACCCCACGAAAATCGTCTTCGGTGGCCATTCGTCCCAAGGGGGTCCGTTTAGCGTAGCGTTCAACAAAAATCTCTGGCTGATTGCGGAAGATCCCCCCTGGGGAGATCGCATTCACCCGTACTTGTGGAGCCAAGGTGGTCGCCAACCAGCGGGTGAATTGAATCAAGCCACCCTTGGAGGCCCCATAGGCGGCCGGATTACTCATGGATGTACCTTCGTAAAGGCTCCAAATCGGACCATATTCACCATAAATTGACGTAATATTGATAATACTGCCACCTGCAGATGCACTGAGAAGAGGTGTTAATCCCTGACAAAGTTCGAACACTGCGGTGAGGTTGACCTCCAGCGCCCGCCGCCAGGTTGCCACCATCTGCTCGGCAAAGGGAACGCCCCATCCCTGGAGATCCGAGGTGCCCACGAAGGCGGCATTGTTGATGAGGATATCCATCCCCTTGCCACTCGCCAGCAACCCCTGGATCAAATCGACACGCGGCTCCTGCTGCTCCAGATCACAGTGCCAATGCTCCACCTTCACCCCCCAGCGTTCACTGAGAGCTGCACCCAGCGGCTGGAAGTCGCTTCCCGGCCGATCCACCAGTACCAAATCGGCACCCAGCTCAGCCAGGGTATCTGCCATCACCCGACCCAGGCCACCGGTGGCACCGGTAATCAAGGCACGTCGTCCATGAAGATCCATCAGCGTTTTGATCGTGGCCACACTTCTCTCTCGCGGTTATTCATCAGGGCCTCGGCTATCTGAAAATCCAGAGGGGTGTCGATATCGATGGCCCGTTCACCTGGGACATGAACCGCCCTCACCCGCCCATCAAAGATGGCATTGTGGCTCATCACAAACTCGGGTCGGGCGACATAGGCAACCGTGGTCATGTCGTAGACCGTTGGCACCTGCTGACGGTTTTCAATCACCGCCGAGGGTGGGATCACGATCGCCACCGTGCCATCACCACACGCCTTTACCATGTTGAAATAGGGGCTGCGATGGGCATCGGTCACGGTAACAACCACATCGACATCCCCTTTTTCGTACTCATTAAGAGCGTTTTCAATATCTAGCGGCACCCGCAACGGGGCGGTGGTGGGCACCGAAACCATCGCCGCTGGCAGGTGACCATCGCTCTCCAGCAGGTAATTGAGGGCATGTCGCCAGGCCAGCCACTCGGGGCTGTTGTCGGTGGCAAGCTCGGGGGGGGCGGAGAAACGGAACCTCTGCACCGTAATGTAAAGCGATCGCTGCAATTTCATGGGAGTCGGTTGAAACAATTACACGTTCAATACGTTTGACCGCTAGGGCGTGTACAATTGCCCATGCAATTAGTGGTTTACCCGCCAATAACCTAATATTTTTTCCGGGTAAGCCTTTGGAGCCACCACGCGCAAAGATAAAAGCGATCGCCTTCATAAGCCACCCTCAGATATCTCATCCCAAGCGTCCACCTCAACCTGGCATCCTGTCATCGATGACTCCCTAGCCGCTGCGATGATCTGTAATACCCTCAAACCATCAAATCCACTGACCAACGGCTGTTGCTGACCCGTGACACACGCCAAAAAATGGTGCCACTCACTTAGATAAGTCTCATCTCGCTGCACCGCATGGCTATAGAGTTCACGCCAGTCGTCAGCACCAGGTTTAAACTGCTCCACCACACCGGTGATGCCGTTCCAGCGAAGGCTGCCGTGCTCACCAATAGCCGTACACTGACGGGTGGTATCGTGACGTACAAAGTCAATATTCAG
>JADGBN010000214.1 GCA_015231435.1 Gammaproteobacteria bacterium | reverse complement strand
TTTTTTCGGCTGGCTATCGGCTATGATCATGACTCTGTTTTATGTTTTGGGAGGTTCTTTATGGTTGCGATGATTTTGGCTGCGGGACGGGGTGAGCGCATGCTGGAGTTAACGCGCAGTTGCCCGAAGCCGCTGCTGCAAGCGGGGGGTAAAACGTTAATCGAGTATCAGCTGCAACGGCTGCTCATGGCGGGGGTGACGGAGGTGGTGATTAATACCGCCTATTTGGCGGATCAGATTCATGCTTTTTTGGGTACTGGCGAGCGATTCGGAGTGCAGATCCGTTATTCGCCGGAGGGTGAGGCACTGGAGACTGGGGGCGGAATTTTTCATGCCCTGCCGTTGTTGGGTGATGCGCCATTTATCTTAATGAATAGTGATCTTTGGTGTGATTTTTCGCTGGCTGATCTCGCTTTGGCCGTGGATGATTTGGCGCATCTAGTGATGGTAAATAATCCTGAACACCATCTAAAGGGAGATTTTTGCCTTAAGGGTGGTCGGGTATTGCCGCCACAGGTCAATCTCCCGAGTCTAACTTATGCGGGGATTGCGCTACTGCATCCAGCGCTTTTTCAGGGTTCGGTCGCGGGCAAATTCCCCCTCGCACCGCTGTTGCTGAAGGCGATGCGCGCAGGAAAAGTATCGGGGGTGCATTTTCAGGGCGAATGGCGTGATATAGGCACGCCACAGCGTCTCGCCGCACTGGATGCTGACCTCCGAAAAGGGGTTTAATCGTTAAACGGGTAGGGGTTTTCGAGAATTTCGATAGTGGCGTGACTATCGTTGACCAGCGTGATGGCGGCGGTGGCCGCAGGCGCTTCGGCGATGACGCTTTCGAGAACGACCAGCAGCGCGTAACCATCCATTTCTGATTTGGCGACAGAGACGATCTTTCCTGCTCCTTGGCCACTCTCCGAGAGGGGCGAGGCGAGTTCGTCGCCAGTTTGGGGTTCTGTGGTGGTGTTAGTGCAGTGGGCGCGGTACATTCGCCGTTTGAGTTTGCCAAGGTACTGCATCCGGGCGACAACCTCTTGTCCGGTGTAGCACCCCTTTTTAAAGTTGACACCATCAAGCAGTTGCAGGTTGACCATTTGCGGCACAAAGGCCTCGCTGGTCTGGCTGTTAATTTCTGGCAGGGCAGCGTCGATATCAAGGTGCGTCCAGGCGTTGACCGCTGCGGCGGTGCACTGCTGTTGTAAGGTGTTTAGGTTGGTAGTGCGTGTATCAACGGCCAGAAGATAACGTGGTTGTGCGGCGGGAAGGTGAATTGCGGTGATGCCATCGTGACTCATACTGGCGTTATCTGTTTCCGGCAGGGTAGGCATTAGGGCGGTTAGCGCGGTTTTAGCTTGCTCACCCCAAAGGCCGTAAAGTTGATAGGGCGTGTCAGCAACCGCAGCAATGGTTACTTTAGATCGCATGATGAACATGCGTAACCGTTTTAGGGTGGTTTCGGCGATGGCCTGCGGCAGAATAATGAGCAGCCGCTGCTCATCAATTTCGACTAGGCGCAGCAGTGCCAGCAGACGCCCTTTTGGCGTACAGTAGCCCGTCAGTTGCGATAGTGTTGGGGTAAGCAGACGGGTGTCGTTGGTGAGTTGTCCCTGTAAAAAGGTCAGGCGATCTTCGCCACTCACCTCTACCGCTGTAAGATGGACAAGAGGGGTGTATTGGCAGGAGGGGGTTGCAGTCATGGGGTTGCTCCGGTGTAGGTTGTGGTCATGATAACCAATGGAGGCTTTGGTGAATAGCAGTGTAGAGATTTCATTGGTGATTGGGCGATCGCGTTATCTGACGCTTGGCGTTCTGCTGTTTTATACGCTGTTAATGGTGACCCTGCTGCTGCATCCGCTGCGGTTTTCCCTCTCATATCCGTTGGTTACCCTGTTATTCTTGCATCTTATCTGGCTTTGGCGTCACTGCCCGGCGCTGGCGGGTGAAACGCAACGTTTGCAGATCCGGCAACAGCGCTGGTGGCTGGAGCGACGCGGGACGCTGCTTGAAATTGAACCTCCGCGTCAGCAGTTTGTCTCAGCGTGGCTTTTATTGCTGCGTAGTAAAGCGGTCGAAAGCGGTCAGCGCGTGGATCTGATTATCATGGCTGACAGCGGTGATCGGGAGCCGCAGCGGCGGTTGCGCCGACTTCTTCTGCAAACTGCCACGCGCCATCATCAAAAAAGTGGCGAGCAACAGGAATTAACATAATTACATCTCGCAATGCGAGCTATCTGTATTAGAATGCAAAACAGTATCAGCATATTAATGGAAGCTAAATGAACAGTCGCGAAGCCTTTGTAAAAC
>JADGBN010000213.1 GCA_015231435.1 Gammaproteobacteria bacterium | reverse complement strand
GGTGACCGGTGGCGCAAAATCGTCGGTATCGGCGTATTTGTCGGAGATGTACTTAATGAACAGCATGAACAGGACATAGTCCTTGTACTGGCTGGCATCCATTCCACCGCGCAATTCGTCGCAACTCGCCCAAAGTGATGAGTAAAGCTCAGATTTCTTAATTGCCATATTATCCCAGTATCTTTCCTAATTTGTGGTGCTCAGAAATTACCATTCTCGGTCAAACTCTCGCGAACTCATTCAAGCCATTGTTTAAGCACAGCAATTAATTGTGAGGATTCGTATATATTCCCGCTATACCCATTTTCACTGTTTATACTTGGTATTCTTATAAACGGTGGTTCGTTGCACCAAAGGCAGGCTGTGCACACTTCAGTCGCTCACCCCCATTCCAATGATTTTGGGTATCGTTGACAGGCGGGGCTATTTCAGTGGCCGCATACCGATGCGCCAGGTTTTGCTACCCTCGCGGTCGGTTGTGCTATTTTCGTAAATTTCAAGGCGGGCAAGCTGGTTATTGCTGGTCATCTGGCTATGCGCGCCCTCAAGGGTGTTGCGCGGGTAGAGGGTGCCGAAGATCTTCAGGCGTGGTTTGCTCTCTAGGGTGGTTTGTAGTTGCTGTTGCAGCCAGGGGAGCTCCTCCTCCACTGCTGCAAGGGCGGTTTGACTGTCGGTTATCTGCTGCAACAGATCCTTTTTACCTTGGGCCAGCTTATCCTGTTCGGTAAAGAGATCTTCCACCGCGCTGTCCAGATCACGGTAGGCCATCTCATACCCTTTAATCCGTTTTTGCAGGTGACGCGCCCGTTCACTTTCAAGATCGCTGTTTTTCAGTGCCGCCAGACTCTCTTTAAGCTGACGCAGCTCAACCATCTGTTTGTCCTGCTGCTGCACATGGTTGGCCAGCGTGTGGTTTATTTCGTGATTCCTTGCTTCACTTTGGCTTAAGGTGGCTTGCGTGGTGTTAAGGGTGGCCTCTGCCTGTTTCTTTTTCTGGAAGAGCTGGCGCTGTTGCTGGCGCAGATAGTCACAGTTACCAAAACCCAGCGTAACCGGCGCGGTCGCGGCATCGTTGCCGACATCACCGACTAGCATATCGTTGCAGGTGGAGATCTTTGAGGAGAAGAGACTGCACTGTCCGGCGAGGAGTTTGCCGCCAATAAGCAGTTGCGACTCCATAATCTCGCGTTTGACCATCACACTGCCGCCGATCTCAATCTGGCTGTTATGAATAAAGTGCGCCTTGAGGTTGCCGCCAGCGCGGATAGTCGCACCAACAATGCCCCCCATGACGATGACATCACCGGCAATGTCGATGGTAGCGGCGCCGATTTCGTTGGCAATGAGACGGCCACCACTGACGGAAAAACTATCTTTAACCTCGCCGGAGACGCGAATTTCACCGTGGTAGTCGACATGACCACTGTGGTAATCGACATCACCGGCAATGGTAAAGATTGGCGCAACGATAAATTGCGTCCGGCTAAGGCGAAAGGGAATTCCGGTTATCGCTGCATAGGCTTGACGACCATCGTCGGAGATCCGTATGCCGTCACCCTCTTTAATTTTAAGTTGTAGCGGTCGCGGCGGGTGAACCGGTGAACCGTAGATATCGATACCGGTGACCCCCTCCACCGCAGGGGTTAGGGTGGCAATTAGGGTGTCGGCGCTCACTTCGGTAATTTCACCGCGATTCTTAAAGTCAATGATGCCGTTTTCATCAATGGCTCCTACCCCTAAGGGGTCGGTATTAAAGTGGCACTCAATATGGGCGTTCTCTCCGGGTTGTGGTGCAATGCCCTGAGCGACTGTCACGGTTAGCAACGGGGCTTCGGCGCCCTCCTCGGTATGAAAGGCGGCAATGAGACCATCGCTAAACTGCTGTAGTGCCAGATCATCAACGCCGTAGGTGATGCCGTACTCCTCTAACATGGTTCTCAGGATGAGTGGTAGATCTTCACTGTTATAGGTGCGCGGCAGGGTTTTGTGGCCAAGGCGGGGCAGGGTAAGGGTTAGGGTTGCACTGAGGTGGTCGTCGGCAATCGTCAGGCGGTAGGGTTCGGCGGTCGCGGTCGCTTGATCCTCTGTGGGGGTTGCTTCACTATCGCTAGGCGATGGGTCGAGCGGCAGGGGGAGTGGATCTTTTGGCGAGGTTGTTTTGTGCTGCTGCTGTGCGAGTATGGCTGCTACGGCATCATGTTGCGCCTGATTGATAATCCTGGCTTCCAGTAACATTTCACCAATGGTGACGATTTTCTGGTGTTGGCGAAAATGGGCTGCTTGCGACTGCAGGACGCTGGTAACCTGTTTCTCTTTGACAAACCCCTCA
>JADGBN010000212.1 GCA_015231435.1 Gammaproteobacteria bacterium | reverse complement strand
TACCCTTTCTACTTGAAACTGCAGGGTCGTTGGCTGCAGTTGCTCACCCCAATCACATAGTTAATCTATGCTCATGGGGATTCGCAACTTTGCCGCCTACCTGCATTTCCAAGTAGTTTGGGTATAGCTACGCCACCTGATGCATCAGCACTGGCAGATCAAGCACCAGTGCCAACTCACCACTACCCGTGACGGTGACTCCGCTAATCCCGTAACCATTAGCGTGACTGCGATGACGCGCCCGCCGCAACAGGCTTCCCAACGGTTTAACCACCATCTCGGCGCGCTGCAACACCTTATCCACCAAAATAGCACGCGACTCTGAGGCATCACGCAGCACCACCAGATAGTCGCCAAGCCGTGTCATATCAACCGCCGCAAGGGTTAATGCCGGGGTTAAGCAGTAGAGCGACAAGGTCTCGCCACGCCGCTGCAACTGCGGCACCACAGTGCTGCTGTCAATCTGCAGGTGACGGGTACTACAAATCTCGCGAATGGCCGAAAGCGGCAGGGCAAAGAGTGAATCGGCAAGACGCACCAACTGCAACGAGGCGATCATCATCGTTGCCGGCAGCTTGACCCGAAAGGTGACCCCTTTACCAAATACCGAGTCAATCTCGACAACGCCACCGAGTTCATCAATACAGGTTTTTACCACATCCATCCCCACCCCACGACCTGAGATGTTGCTCACCTGCTCGGCACTGCTCAAACCGGGAAGGAAAACCAGTCGGTCAATCGCTGCCCCCTCCAGCGTGGCGGCAACCTCTGCACTCACCAGACCGTTGACAACCGCCTTGTTTAACAGTTTCTCACGATTAATTCCCGCCCCGTCATCACTAATGACTATTTCAACATAATCACCCTGCTGCTGTGCCATTAATGTGAGCCGTCCGGTAAAATTTTTTCCGTTGTTCATCCGCCTCTCCGGCGACTCGATACCATGGTCAATCGCGTTGCGAATAAGGTGCATTAAGGGCTCGGCAAGGGCATCAAGCAGCTGCTTGTCAAGTCGGATTTCACCCCCCTCAATGACAAAATCGATCTCTTTATCCAGCTCCCGCGCAAGTTCACGCACCATGCGCGGAAAGCGGTTAAACAGTTTTTCTACCGACTGCAGACGACTCTCTCGCACGGTTCGTTGCAGCGAATTGGAGAGGCGGTTAAGCCTTTGAACCATCCGGCCAAACTGCGGATCGGCGCAATCGGAGCGCTGTTCTGCACTCGCCTTCACCCGCGCTTCATGAAAGGCTGTCAGCTGATTCTTCTCCTGAACAAGTTGACTCACCTTGCCAAGAATCGCCCAGTGGATAGCCCACGAGGTTTGGCACCCAGCACAGCAGACAAAGCGTAATGCGGACGGATCTTTAACGCTCATTTTCCCCTATGCTCATGAGACTGAACTGCTTGGGGATATTCTCAAATACGGGCCGGAAGTAGAGGTCATTCAGCCTGAGACCCTAAGGCGAAGAGTCGTTGAAGAGCTGCGCCAGACGCTGGGGCGGTATGGATAGTGGGTTTTAATAAAGGCATAAAGCTCATCTAGGGGTGCTTTTTTGGAAACCGTTCACGCCATCTCCCTTCGGGAGATGGCTGGGGTGAGGGCTGATAATTGGCAGGGGGTGTGAATGCAATTACGGTGAAAGTTTACTAAATATACTTATTTATCGTGGCCTTATCCGGCGTTCTCTCGGCGGATACAGGCCGCCAGCTCACGGGTCGCCGGGCCGATTTGTTTGTCGCTAGGAAATACCAAATAGAGGGGAATACGGCGTTGCTCGTTAGGCTCTAAGGGCAACGGGCATAAACGCCCGGCGGCTAAATCTTCCTCAATCCAATGGCGCGGAGTCCAACAAAAACCGAAGCCATGGCGAAGCATTTCTAGGGCGGTTTCGCGGCTGCTCACGGTCCAACGTTGCGGTGAATAGTTCAGATCGTCATTAAGTTGATCGCCGCCGGTGCCGGTATCGCGGATAAAAATCTGCGTGGCCCGCGCTAAATCTTTTATATCAAGCCCCCTGCCTAGGGTTTGCAGTTCATGTTGTGGATGCGAAACTGGCAGGAACTCCACGTCTATCAAAACCTCGCCGGTACAACCGGGCGGAATACGGGAATGAATCCCCAAATTGGCCTTGCCCGATTGTAAAAGCTCTTCCGTGCCCGACAGCACCTCTTCCCGAATTAATACGCCGGTGGTTTGGTTGAACGGCTGAAACCGTTTCAAGGCGTTTAGCGTTAAGCTCGTAGGACATAACAAATCCGTCACCAAAATAATCTCGGTTTCCCGTCCTTGTAAAAACGCGGCAGCGGAACTCTCCAAACTAACCGCATCGGCAACCAGT
>JADGBN010000211.1 GCA_015231435.1 Gammaproteobacteria bacterium | reverse complement strand
CCAATTTCTAAGCCGCCTGTGCGGCGGTGAACGGTGATTATCGCCATCGGTGAAGAGATAGATATTTCTAAGCCGCCTGTGCGGCGGTGAACAGATACTCCCCCTCGATGCGACTTAACCCTTTTTTCTAAGCCGCCTGTGCGGCGGTGAACGATGGACGCGGTTATCGCATTACCGACATTCATTTCTAAGCCGCCTGTGCGGCGGTGAACCGCTGTTGGTGAGGTGGATGCAGCCGAGGATCTTTCTAAGCCGCCTGTGCGGCGGTGAACGCAGCAGAGAGTGCCGATGTCACGCTAATATATTTCTAAGCCGCCTGTGCGGCGGTGAACCCGGTGCAGTAGAGATAGAGGCGACAATAAACTTTCTAAGCCGCCTGTGCGGCGGTGAACAATACCGCCTGTCACGCTTGACCGTCACTGTTTTTCTAAGCCGCCTGTGCGGCGGTGAACAACTCATGCAGCTCTGCCTTTGCGTCGTTCTCTTTCTAAGCCGCCTGTGCGGCGGTGAACTATGTCACTAAAGCCGTGAAATGATGCAATCATTTTCTAAGCCGCCTGTGCGGCGGTGAACGATCTGATGACGGGGCAGGCGGGTTAGGCATATTTCTAAGCCGCCTGTGCGGCGGTGAACCAGCAATCTGGGGCAGCGAGATACCAGTATCATTTCTAAGCCGCCTGTGCGGCGGTGAACCACCACGTTCTGAAGAAATCGGCGCACCGGCTTTTCTAAGCCGCCTGTGCGGCGGTGAACTTGCGGCGGCAGTGGAGGCTGCGGGGTTTGCGTTTCTAAGCCGCCTGTGCGGCGGTGAACAATCCCACTCCTGACGATGCTTAAGCGCTTTATTTCTAAGCCGCCTGTGCGGCGGTGAACGTGATCATGGTTATGGCGTCACCGTGCGCGCTTTTCTAAGCCGCCTGTGCGGCGGTGAACCGTCAGGAGTCCATCACGCAGGAGGTTGACGCGGTTTCTAAGCCGCCTGTGCGGCGGTGAACGATAGAGCGGCGGTGCTGCATTTTGGCGATAATTTCTAAGCCGCCTGTGCGGCGGTGAACCGTAGGGTTGCCGCCATGCGTGACTGCCCCCTATTTCTAAGCCGCCTGTGCGGCGGTGAACCCAGATTTCTGAATCTGGCTTGCGTATCGTTGTTTCTAAGCCGCCTGTGCGGCGGTGAACTCTTGCGATAGCTGCTGCATCCCTTCCTCTGCTTTCTAAGCCGCCTGTGCGGCGGTGAACGGCATCTAGCACTGGGTCTTTGCGTGACATAATTTCTAAGCCGCCTGTGCGGCGGTGAACAGATACTCGAAGCCGCATCAATCAAACCGGAATTTCTAAGCCGCCTGTGCGGCGGTGAACCACCCCAAGACTGAGGAAGCTGCCAAGAGTCATTTCTAAGCCGCCTGTGCGGCGGTGAACTGGCAAATGGGTCGGCTATTGCCGCGTGGTCTTTTCTAAGCCGCCTGTGCGGCGGTGAACAATTCCATACCTGCTGACGCAAGGGACTCTTGTTTCTAAGCCGCCTGTGCGGCGGTGAACTCCGAGCCGGTGCGTTGATTCGCCTTGAGGATTTTCTAAGCCGCCTGTGCGGCGGTGAACATAGATGCGCACCTCACGATCTGATACGTTCCTTTCTAAGCCGCCTGTGCGGCGGTGAACTGTGCAAGGTTGATCGTCGCTGTTTTCTTCGCTTTCTAAGCCGCCTGTGCGGCGGTGAACGTGAATAAGACTATCTTATAATCACAAGGCAATTTCTAAGCCGCCTGTGCGGCGGTGAACTTGATGTTCGCCCGAACAAAGTAACCCTACGATTTCTAAGCCGCCTGTGCGGCGGTGAACGGAATCGAGGAGCTATGACATCCGAGGTGTATTTTCTAAGCCGCCTGTGCGGCGGTGAACATAGTCGCTCTTGTAAACACTGGCGACAAGCTTTTCTAAGCCGCCTGTGCGGCGGTGAACGTTTTCTTCGCCTCTATCTTATTCCGCAGGCCTTTCTAAGCCGCCTGTGCGGCGGTGAACTAAAGATGCCCCCATGTTTTGGCGTAATTCATTTTCTAAGCCGCCTGTGCGGCGGTGAACGCTTCAACGCTGATTTTATCGCAGACGTTATCTTTCTAAGCCGCCTGTGCGGCGGTGAACAAGTTGCTACTTTGAACGCGGTATGTCCGGTATTTCTAAGCCGCCTGTGCGGCGGTGAACTATTCGTCCGACCACAAAAAATTGTCATCAAGTTTCTAAGCCGCCTGTGCGGCGGTGAACTATTGAGAGTCCGGTAACTTACAAGATCGGCATTTCTAAGCCGCCTGTGCGGCGGTGAACAAAAAACGGCGCCGCTTGGGGGGAGAGCGAATTTTCTAAGCCGCCTGTGCGGCGGTGAACGTTAAT
>JADGBN010000210.1 GCA_015231435.1 Gammaproteobacteria bacterium | reverse complement strand
TAGATTATGAATGTGGATGCGTGTTCATCCTTATTTACTGATTTTAAAGAAGATAATTAGAAGATACATCAGGGTTGGGCTGATTTTTAATCGGAATGGGGTGTTCCTGTTTATCTCGTGATTTCTGGGTAAGAACTGAGGCTGGCAGTTTAACTTGTATGTGAGGAGCAGACATGGAGTTATTAGAACAAAAAATCATTGAGGATGAGCTTCGTAAGAGCCAGCAATTTAATGAGACAATTTTGAACGCAAGCCCTGATATCATCTATATTTATGATATTGAAGATAAAATAAATATATATAGTAATCAGGGGATCGTGCGCGTGCTGGGCTATTCGATAGCTCAAGTTAAACAAATGGGGCAGGGCATGATTGAAACTTTAATGCACCCAGATGATTTTAAGTTATACATAGATGTAACAATCCATAAATACCAAGTGTTAAAAGACGGTGAGTTTATAGAACACGAATACCGTATGAAACATCAGAATGGAAAATGGTGTTTGCTTAGTTCAAAAGAGACGGTATTTTTACGCAATACTAACGGCAACCCTAAACAAATATTTGGTCTTGTCTCGGATGTTTCAAAGCGCAGAGAAGATGAGGAAAAGCTTCGCAGGAGTGAGAAAAAATATAGGGATCTTTTTAATTCAATTAATGACGGAATATGTTTGCATGAGATTATTTATGTCGATAATATACCAGTTGATTATCGAATATTAGACATAAATCCAAAATATGAGGAATACACAGGAATTAAAAAAGGTGATGCGGTAGGAGCGGTTGCTTCTTGTTTGTATAAGACCGCTAAAGCGCCATATTTAGACGAATATGCAAATGTCGCCATAACTGGTAATAGTATTTCGTTTGAAACATATTTTGAGCCGATGGATAAGCACTTCATTATCTCTGTTTTTTCGCCTGAAAAACATCAGTTCGCGACAGTCTTTCAAGATGTAACTGAGCGAAAAAAACATGATGCACAAATTCAACAAGCCCTCAAAATGGAGGCGGTTGGGACTCTTGCAGGAGGCATCGCACATGATTTTAATAATATGCTCAGTATTATTCTTGGAAATATCGAACTCCTGCAACGTCAGTTCCGCCATAATGACCGAGTATCTAAGCGTCTTGATGCCATTGAAAAGTCGGGGTGGCGCGCTGCCGAGCTGACGCACCAGATCCTCGGATTTTCTCGGGGGAAACCGGATCAGCAACGGTCGGTCTCAATTAACGTTATTATCCGTCAGATGGAGCAACTTATCGCTCGCTCACTCACTCCAGAGATAGAAGTGCAACTCAAGCTGGCCGAAGGGTTGCGTCAGATCGGAATTGATCCGGGCGATTTTGAGGATGCTCTGCTCAATCTCTGTATCAATGCCCGGGATGCGATGGCAGGGACCGGTAAGATCGTCATTGAGAGCCGTAATACCTATATAGATCAGAACTATTGTCGTCACAATGAGGGGATCTCTCCGGGGTGGTATGTGGAGTTATCGGTGAGTGATACCGGTTGCGGGATTTCGCCGCAGAACCAGGCGCGGATCTATGAACCGTTCTTCAGCACCAAGGAGCAAGGGAAGGGGACGGGGTTGGGATTATCTCTGGTGTTTGGCTTTGTCAAACGTTCACGGGGTGTTATCAAATGCTATTCAGAAGAGAAGATCGGCACCACCTTCCGGCTTTTTTTCCCGGCATTGACAGAAGAGGGCGGGGATACGGGTGTGGAGGTCACGGGATCTGGAGCAGTATTGCCCCAGGGAAAGGAGACCCTGCTGGTTGTGGATGATGAGGAACCACTAATTCTCCTCGTCTGTGCATTTCTGCGCCCATTGGGTTATACCGTTCATACCGCCACCAATGGTAGGGAAGCGCTGCGGCAACTGCACCAACACCCGGAGATTGCCCTGATGATTAGTGATGTCGTAATGCCGGGGGGAATGAACGGCTATGAGCTGGCAGCGCAGGCTAGCGCCCTCTATCCCCGGTTACAACTCCTTCTCAGCTCCGGATATACCGAGGCTGCGATGGCAGTGAATGGTCAGGCCCGGTTTGACAGTAATTTGCTACTCAAACCCTATCGACGGGAGGTGCTGGCTCTGCGGGTACGTGAACTCTTGGATAGCCTTCCGGAAACGGTAAGGGGGTGAACCACACTGCTGGTACCCGTGGACATATTGCCCCCAACCCCAGCCTCTATACCAGCGCTACCCATCTCACCCTCCGCTGACTATTAACCATACTAGACACAGCACTGTGGCCCACTGGGAATTGCAGGGTGAAAAATGCGAAAGGTGTCAGTAATATACCCAAACTACTTGGAAATGCAGGTAGGCGGTCCCCAATCACTTAGGTTTACTAAGCTCAAGGGGATTCGCAACTTTGT
>JADGBN010000020.1 GCA_015231435.1 Gammaproteobacteria bacterium | reverse complement strand
GCTGGTCATCGTGGTCGATGAGGAGAATCTTGGCTTTTCTGGCTTGACTGCAACGGCTCGCACCGAGGACGGCCGAGAGTATCCGGTTGTAGCTGTTTCCAAGCGCTGGCCTGGGGACCGGCAACGGTTCACCCTAGCTCACGAACTTGGGCACCTGCTGTTGGAGGGTCGCCTAGCCGACGGTATCAACGAAGAGAAAGCCTGCGACCGATTTGCGGGCGCTTTTCTGGCACCGCGTGTCGCGGTTACCCAGCTATTTGGGCAGCAACGTCATGCACTGGAATGGCAAGAGCTGTATGTACTCAAGCACGAGTTCGGCTTGTCGATGGCAGGCTGGCTGCAACGCGCAAAACAATGCGATGTAATCACCGATGCCGCGCATCTGATAATGGTCAAGCGGTTTTCTGCCAAGGGCTGGCGCAAGGCAGAACCGAGCGATCCATTGCCGCAAGAACATCCACGACTTTTCGATCAACTGGTGTATCGCGCCCTGGCCGAGCAGTACATTTCAGAGGGCAAGGCTGCTGAACTGTTGGGCATCCCGATGATGCGCTTCCACAAAGAACGCCAGTTGGAGTCGTCGGATGCACAAGCGTCGTCTCCCGTGGCCTGAGGCCGGAAAGATACTAAACGGATTGCGCTGATAACGCGGATTCCGTCGACCGATCAAGTCGACCCTCTGCTGCTGTTTGAATTTAGAGTGATAGCGGAGCAACGCCGCTTAGATGATTTGGGCCATCCCCCCTATTTCGCCTGAAGATGCTCATCAATAAAATGGCGGGTCTCGACAACGGAGCGGGCACCGGAGAAGCGTGCGATCTCTTCACCGTTCACAAAGAGGATAACAGTGGGAAAGCCGCGCAGGCGGTAGTGGCCGCAGAGCTTCATATTCTCATCGGCATCAATGTTTGCCAGCAGCACTTTGCCGTTATATTCAGGAATTAGGCGATGTAGTACCGGGGCTAAAATACGACAGGGGCCACACCAGTCAGCGGAGAAGTCAACCAGTACTGGCTGTGTGGCAGAGGCGGCAATGACACGCTGCTGAAAGTTGTCGGTATCGCAGTCGAAAATATAGGGGCTGTGTTGAGTGGGGTTATGCATGACACTATTTTATCCGTTTCGTTGAGTGGCTTCATCGTATAATAGCACTCATGGAAGTGATGCTGTTAATCCCCCCCCGCGATGATTTTGCCCTGGTGCTGGAGAGCGCCGTTAGCTTAAAGGCAGCCGCGCATCGTCCGGGAAAAGCGCAGGGCTGGCTGGATGCTTGCCGGCAGGCGCGCTTGGAGACATCGCCCTCTGCGCTAATTGGCTCACTTTTTCCAAAAGCGGCAACCACGCCGCTGGCAAGGTTGCGCTATGCGGGAGAGGCGGATTCTGTGCAGCAAACGCAACTGGGTGCGGCGTTTATCGGTTGTTTTGATCCGGTGCAGCTGCAGGTCGGGCAGCAGCAGTTGCAGATCACTCCCATTGCGGCTTTTTCCGCCCCTCCAGAAGTAGATGACGCGCTGTCGCACTGGCTTTCGCAGCAGTTATCTGACTTTTCCGATACCTTGCGTTTTGTGGCTGCTGCCGCCGATCGGGGCTATCTGTTGAGTGATAATTCAATGCTGTTACAGGGGGTGAGTGCACCAGCGCTTGATGTGGTGACAGCGCACGGCATTTCAGCTCTGCCGCTTTCGCAAACGTCAGATCAGCGGTCGTGGCGGCGCTTTGCAACCGAACTGGAGATGGGGCTTTTTGAACATCCGTTTAATCAACAGCGGCAGCAGGCGGGTCAGCCTGCGGTGAGTGGTTTCTGGCTTTGGGGCGGTGAGGCTGAGATCTCTTCGTCTTTACCGCAGAAGTTGAGTGCGCCCACCCTGCTAAGTAGTGATGATCCGCTGTTACTAGGGGCAGCACGTTATAGTGGTGTGGCGCTGGCTGCTTCACCGTTATCACACCCCTGTGACTTCTCCAGTCGTCATGGCGTATGGCGCGGCAAGGCGACGGCGCACTGGCTGATTACCCTGCCAGCCGACGTAGCTGGCGTTAACACCCTTGCCCAGCGTCTTCCCGAACTGCTTGCCGCCTTAACACCGTGGTCGCCACTACGCGCTTTAAATCTTCTCTATGATGGTGGCCACTACCGTATTACTTGGCTGCAGCGACTTAAAATGGCGTGGTCATAATGAAACAGCCCTTTAACCGTCGGCAGTGGCAGACGTTGCCGTCTTCCTTAAACCATCTGCATCCGCTGGTGGCGCGTCTGGTGCATAGTCGCGGTATTGATACGCCAGATGCACTCGATTTCTCGTTGCGTGGTTTAATCCCTTTTACGACGATGAAGGGTATTGAGACGGCGGTGGCGCTGTTGGCGACGGCACTGGCGGAGCAGCAGCGTATTCTGATTGTTGGTGATTATGATGCTGATGGCGCCACCAGTACCGCTGTGGCGATTCGCGCCCTGCGACTGCTCGGGGCGCGGCAGGTCAGTTATCTGGTGCCCAATCGCGTGCGTTACGGTTATGGTCTCTCCCCTGAACTGGTGGCGCTGGCTCTACAGCAGCAGCCGGATCTGCTGGTGACCGTTGATAATGGCATTGCCAGTGTTGCCGGGGTCGCGGCGGCGCGGCAACAGGGGGTGCGGGTGATTATTACTGATCACCATCTACCTGGGGGGAGACTGCCGCAGGCTGATGCGATTGTTAATCCCAATCAGCCTGGCTGCCCTTTTCCCACCAAGGCGCTGGCGGGGGTCGGGGTGATCTTCTATTTGATGCTGGCCTTGCGTAGCCATCTGCGCGAACAGGGGTGGTTTAGTGCGGCGGCAGTTGCCGAACCCAATTTGGCCTCACTGCTCGATTTGGTCGCTTTGGGGACTATCGCCGATCTCGTGCCGCTTGATCATAATAACCGTATTCTTGTGCAGCAGGGGCTATTGCGTATTCGCGCTGGGCAGTGTGTCGCCGGGATTACTGCGCTGCTCGATGTCGCTAAACGTGAGGCGGCGCATCTGGTGAGCGATGATTTGGCCTACGCGATTGCGCCGCGCCTAAACGCCGCCGGTAGAATTGATGAGATGGCGCGTGGTATAGAAACGCTCCTTTGTGATAACCCGCTGGAGGCACTCACCCTGGCGCAACAGCTTGATGAGTTGAACCGTGAACGTCAGGGGATTGAGTCGGAGATGCGCCAAGATGCTGAGGCCATTGTCGCAGCGATGACCTTTGAAGATGCCGATGCGTTGCCGTTGGGGCTGACACTCTATAATCCTGAGTGGCATGAGGGGGTGATTGGTATTGTCGCCTCACGCATTAAGGAGCAGACGCAGCGTCCGGTAGTGGTGCTCACCGATGCTACTGCCGAGGGGGAGATGGCGATGGTCAAGGGCTCCGCACGCTCAATTACTGCGTTGCATCTGCGTGATACGCTGGCGGCAATTGATGTTGCATCTCCCGATCTGATGACCCGTTTTGGCGGGCATGCCATGGCTGCGGGGTTAACCCTGCCCAAGGCGAATCTGCCACAGTTTCAGTCGGCTTTTGCCGCTGCGGTGGCGGCGCAACTGCATGCTTCTGATTTAGTGTCGCGGCGTTTAAGTGACGGGCCGTTGCAGGATGTGACGGTGACCCCGCGATTGGTGGACGAACTGCTGAAGATCCTCCCCTGGGGACAGCAGCTTGAAGCACCTCTTTTTGATGACATTTTTACTGTGGTAGAGCATCGCTGGTTGAAGGAGCAGCACCTTAAAATGGCGTTACGCTGGCAGAATAGTGGGGATCAGGTTGAGGCTATCTTCTTTAATGCGGTCTCCCAGGGGAAACCGCCCCCCTTGCATGGCGCACTGCATATTCTCTACCGCTTGGGGGTCAACCGTTGGCGTGGACAGGAGTCGGTGCAGATTCTGGTGCAGGCGATCAATCCTGCGTAAGTGTTGTACCGCTGATTATTTAACAGGCAAACAGGAACCATGAATAACAGTTATAACGCCGATGCCATTGAGGTGCTTAAAGGGTTAGAGCCGGTGCGTAAACGCCCGGGGATGTACACCCAGACCGATCGTCCCAACCATCTCGCTCAAGAGGTGATTGATAATGCTGTTGATGAGGCCACCGCTGGCTACTGCCGAACTATCGAGGTGACGCTGTTTCGTGATAACTCGCTGCAGGTGCGTGATGATGGTCGCGGTATGCCGGTCGATATGCATCCCGGTGAGGGGCTGCCGGGGGTTGAGGTTATCTTAACCAAACTGCATGCTGGGGGAAAATTTTCTGATAAAAACTACCAGTTCTCCGGCGGTCTGCATGGCGTTGGGGTTTCGGTCGTCAATGCGCTGTCACAGCGGCTCGAGGTCTGGGTACGCCGTGATGGCAAGGAGTATCACATCGCCTTTGCCAATGGTGACCGTACTTCGGCGTTAAAGATGATCGGCGAGGTGGGGCGTCGTAATAGCGGCACGACCGTGCGCTTCTGGCCCGACCCCCATTTTTTTGACTCACCCAACTTCTCTTTAAACCGTCTGCAACGTAATTTGCGCGCCAAGGCGGTGCTTGCTCCGGGGTTAACGACACGGCTGATTGATGAGAGTAGCGGCGAGCGCTGGGAGTGGTGTTATGCCGATGGTCTGGGTGACTATATGCTCGATACCCTGAACGGTGTCGAAACCATCCCTTCACCCCCTTATCTTGACAGCTTTCGTTCAAGTCGTGAAGAGGTCTCCTGGGCCGTGACCTGGCTGCCTGAGGGGGGCGACGGCGTGGCGGAGAGCTATGTCAATCTTGCGCCAACGATTCAGGAGGGAACCCATGTCAATGGTCTGCGTACCGGTTTAACC
Source organism: Gammaproteobacteria bacterium (assembly GCA_015231435.1). GTDB lineage: Bacteria > Pseudomonadota > Gammaproteobacteria > Thiohalomonadales > Thiohalomonadaceae > JADFYS01. The sequence continues at coordinate 30,045 of JADGBN010000020.1, read as the reverse complement.
GAAGCGGTACGGGAGTTTTGTGATTGTCGTAATCTTCTGCCGCGTGGCGTGAAGTTGGCACCAGAGGATGTCTGGGAGCGGGTCAGTTATATTATTTCGCTCAAAATGAACGAGCCGCAGTTCTCGGGGCAGACCAAAGAGCGCCTCTCCTCACGGGAGTCAGCAAGTTTTGTCGCTGGGGTGGTGAAGGATGCCTTCTCGCTCTGGCTTAATCAGCATCATGAAGTAGGGCAGCAGCTTGCGGATCTAGCGATTAACAGTGCTCAGCGCCGCTTGCGGGCAGGCAAAAAAGTGTTGCGCAAGCGCGTCACCCAGGGGCCGGCACTGCCTGGCAAACTGGCGGATTGTGCCAGTAGCGATCCGGAACGTGGTGGGCTCTTTCTGGTTGAGGGGGACTCTGCGGGGGGGTCGGCGAAACAGGCGCGGGATAAGGATTTTCAGGCGATTATGCCGCTGCGTGGCAAAATCCTCAATACTTGGGAGGTGGCAGCCGACGAGCTGCTTGCCTCGCAGGAGGTACATGATATTGCGATTGCCATTGGCGTTGATCCCGACTCGGATAATCTCGAGGGGCTGCGTTACCATAAGATCTGTGTGCTTGCCGATGCCGACTCCGATGGTGCCCATATTGCGACGCTGCTTTGCGCCCTCTTTTTGCGCCATTTTCGCCCCTTGGTGGCGGCAGGACATCTCTTTATTGCCATGCCCCCCCTCTATCGCATTGATATCGGGAAGGATGTTTACTACGCCCTTGATGATAGCGAACGTCAGGGTATTTTGCAGCGTATTGAAGCCGAGAAGCGCCGCGGCAAGGTTCAGGTGACGCGCTTTAAGGGGTTAGGCGAGATGAATCCCAAACAGCTGCGCGAAACCACCCTCGATCCTGACACCCGTCGCCTCATACAGTTGACCATTGGCGACAATGAAGAGAGCCAGCGGGTGATGGATATGCTGTTGGGTAAAAAGCGTGCATCGTCGCGCAAGGCGTGGCTTGAGGAGAAGGGGGATCTGGCTGATGTGGTGTAGTCTGCTGGTTAGCACTATGGGGATATTGGGGAGTGTAGCTGATGCGTGAGCGTCCAGAGAGTGAAATCACAAGCTATGAAGGGGTCGAGCAGTTAGCGCTCCATGCCTTTAGTGAAAAGGCGTACCTAGATTACTCAATGTACGTCATTCTTGATCGTGCCCTGCCCCATATTGGCGATGGGCTAAAGCCGGTGCAACGGCGCATTGTTTACGCGATGTCGGAGCTTGGGCTCAAGGCGGGCAGCAAATACAAAAAGTCGGCGCGTACCGTGGGCGATGTGCTCGGTAAGTTTCATCCCCACGGTGATTCCGCCTGTTATGAGGCGATGGTGCTCATGGCGCAGCCTTTCACCTATCGTTATCCGCTGGTGGATGGTCAGGGGAACTGGGGTGCCCCGGATGACCCTAAATCCTTTGCCGCCATGCGCTATACCGAGTCGCGTCTAGCGCGCTACAGCGAGCTCCTGTTGCAGGAGGTGGCGATGGGGACGGTGGATTGGGTGCCCAATTTTGATGGCAGCCTTGAAGAGCCTCAGGTTCTGCCAGCGCGGGTGCCTAATCTCCTGCTAAACGGCACCACTGGCATTGCCGTTGGTATGGCGACGGATATTCCCCCCCATAACCTGCGCGAGGTGGTGGCGGCGACGATTCTGCTGCTGGAAAAACCGACGGCGACCACCGAGGAGTTAGCTGCGCTGTTACCGGGGCCTGACTATCCCACCGAGGCGGAGATAATTACGCCGCGTCAGGAGTTGCTAAAAATGTATGAAAGCGGCCACGGTTCAGTGCGGATGCGGGCTCGCTGGGAGCGTGAAGCGGGGGGGGATATTATTGTCACCGCACTGCCGCATCAGGCCTCGGGGGCAAAAATTCTCGAACAGATTGCCGCCCAGATGCAGGCGAAAAAGTTACCGATGGTCGAGGATCTGCGTGATGAGTCCAATCACGAAAATCCGACGCGACTGGTGATTATTCCCCGTTCAAATCGGGTCGATGCCGAACCTCTCATGAGCCATCTCTTTGCGACCACCGATCTGGAGCGCAGCTATCGCGTCAATATGAACCTTATCGGCCTTGATGGCCGTCCCCAGGTGAAGGGGCTGGTGACCCTTCTCGGTGAGTGGCTGCAGTTTCGTACCCAGACGGTACGGCGGCGCCTGCAGTATCGGCTCGATAAAATTGATCAACGTCTGCACCTTTTGCAGGGGCTGTTAATCGCCTTTCTCAATATTGATGAGGTGATTCGCATTATTCGCAGTGAGGATGAACCGAAGCCGGTGCTCATGCAGCGTTTTGCCCTCAGTGAGCTGCAGGCCGACTTTATTCTTGATACACGGCTACGGCAGTTAGCGCGACTGGAGGAGATGAAAATTCGTGGCGAACTCGATGAGCTCGCGAAAGAGAAGGCCGGAATAGAGAAGATCCTCGGTTCGGAGCGGCGTCTGCGTACCCTGATTAAGCAGGAGTTACAGCATGATGCCGATCACTACGGCGATGATCGACGCTCACCCTTGGTTGAACGTCAGGTAGCTGCTGCCCTTGATGAGAGTGAGTTGCTGGGTGCCGATCCAGTTACCGTTATCCTCTCGGAGAAGGGGTGGATACGGGCAGCCAAGGGGCACGATATTGATCCGCTCACCTTAAGCTACAAGGCGGGAGACAGTTACCGAAATCACGCCCTGGGCAAGAGTAATCAGCTGGTAACGATTATTGACTCCAGTGGTCGAGTTTACTCCCTTGCCTGTCACAATCTCCCCTCTGCACGGGGGCAGGGGGAGCCCCTCAGTGGTCGCATTAATCCGCAGGAGGGGGCCACTTTTGTCGCGGCACTCATGGGGGCGCCGGGTGATCTCTGGTTACTCAGTAGTGATGCGGGTTACGGTTTTATTGCCTCGCTGGAGCAGATGGAGAGTCGCAACAAAGCAGGCAAGGGGCTGATAAATCTCTCTGCGGGGGCGCGTCTGCTACCACCACAGCGGGTGATTGAAGCGGATCAGCAACTGATTGCCCTAGTGAGCAGTGAAGGGCGGCTGCTCATCTTCCCGTTGAGTGAAATTAGCAAAATGGCACGCGGCAAGGGCGACCGCCTAATCGCTATTCCCGGCGCGCGTGTCGCCAGTCGCGAGGAGTTTGTGCTTGCTTACACCCTGCTGCTGCCCGAGGCGATTCTCGCCATTGAAGCCGGAAAACGGACCCTGCGTCTGCGTCAAAGTGATATTGAACACTATCGTGGCGAGCGCGGCAAACGTGGAAATAAACTCCCGCGCGGTTTTCAGCGGGTTGAAAAACTCACCGCCGAGTGAGATGCGCAGTAGAGCCGAGACTGAAGTATGAGTGATGCAACCAACGACCCCGCATTTTTAAGAATGACGAATATCTATCAGCGTCAGCGTGAATTTTTCTTGTCGGGGCAAACTGCGTCGCTGGCGTTTCGCGTGGCGCATTGCAAAGCCCTGAAACAGGCGGTTATTGAATATGAACCCCAGATTCTTGCGGCACTCTATCAGGATATGCGTCGACCGGGAGCGGAAGCCTATGTCAGCGAAGTGGCGCTAATTATTAAGGAGATTGACCACACGGTTAAGCACCTTAAAGCCTGGATGCGTCCGCAGCGGGTGAAAACGAGTTGGATGCTACAACCTGGTAAAAGTGACATCCATCCAGAGCCCTATGGCAACACCCTTATTATTGGCCCGTGGAACTATCCGTTTCAGCTTTTGCTCTCGCCCCTGATTGGTGCAATCGCAGCGGGCAACACCGCGGTGCTAAAGGTTTCCGAGATCGCCGTGCACTCAGCAAAAGTGATTGACGAGATGATTAGCCGTTATTTTCCACCGCACTATATTGCCGTGGTTCAGGGTGGCCCGGAGATCACCCAGACGTTGCTTGATCAGCCCTTTGACTATCTCTTTTTTACCGGTAGCGTCGCAGTGGGGAGGGTTATTCTGGAAAGAGTTGCCCCGCGCTTAACGCCGGTGACCCTGGAGTTGGGGGGGAAGAGTCCGTGTATTGTTACCGCGCAGACAGATCTTAAAACAGCGGCAAAACGCATCTGCTGGGGCAAGTTTTTTAATGCCGGGCAGACCTGCGTGGCTCCCGATTATCTTCTAGTTGAGCAGTCGGTTCGCGATAAGCTATTGATAGCGTTGAAAGAGACGATAACCCAGTTTTATGGGAGAGAGGTGCAACAGTCAGCCGATTATGGACGCATAATCAACCTGCCACATTTCCATCGGCTGCAGCGTCTGATGGCGAATCAGACCCTCTATGTTGGTGGCGACAGTGATGTCGCAGAACTCTATATTGCGCCAACGCTGCTGGTGGATGTCTCGCCGCAGAGTCTGATAATGCAGGAGGAGATCTTTGGCCCACTATTGCCGGTACTCACCTATCAATCACTGGATGAAGCGATCCATTTTGTCCGATCCAGAGCAAAACCGTTGGCGCTCTATCTCTTCTCGGAGTGTCCGAAAACGCAGCAGCGGATTTTGCAGGAGACCTCCTCCGGCAGTGTCAATATTAACGAAACACTGTCACAACTGAGCTCTACAACCCTGCCTTTTGGTGGCGTCGGGGAGAGTGGTATGGGAAGTTACCACGGTGAAGCGACCTTTCGCACCTTTAGCCATTATAAAAGCGTATTACATCGCAGCATTAGGTTTGATAATAGCCGTAAGTACGCACCCTATCGTATCCCCCTTCACTATCTTAAAAAGCTGTTGCGCCTGATTGGCTAGAGGTCACGGTCTGCCGTTTAGCCAATACTCTCTCTGTTTTGCAGCAAAAGAGGCGCTTTTGGATAGTGTTGTTTTAAGCGCTTTCTTGGTAGATATTAGTTGACGGAGTGCGGGTAAACTGCAACTATTGGTCAATCCCCCTATTTTTTTGTGGACATTATAAAAATTGAACTCGGATATTGAGTTAGCCCTTGCCAAGGATGAGCTGGTTTTTTATTACCAGCCTAAAATTTCGCTAACCAGTGGTAAGGTGAGTGGTGCAGAGGCCCTGATTCGCTGGATTCAGGCGGATGGCACGGTAAAGTTGCCAAATAGTTTTATTCCTGCAGCGGAAGCGTCCGGTTTTATTAAGGATATTTCGTTGGTGATGTGTAAGAATCTGATGGCAGACCTAGTGATTATTCAGGATCTGCTACCTGAATTTGTCATGTCGTTTAATCTAACGGCACAGGATTTTGAATCCACGGCGTTGGTGAACTGTGTGCTTGATAATATTGCCAACTATCAGCTCAATCCTAAGTTTTTACAGGTTGAGTTGACAGAGACATCGTTAATAAAAGGCACCGAGTCGGTCCGAGAAAATGTGCAGCGTCTGGTCGATGCGGGTGTCAGTCTTGCCATGGATGATTTTGGTACTGGCTACGCCTCTATCGATACGCTTAGTCAATGGCCGTTTAGTGTAGTCAAGATCGATCAGGGGTTGATTAAGCGTATGTTGACCTCAGGAAAGAGCACTACCATTGTTGAGGCAAGTATCTGTATGGCGCATCAACTTGGTGCCAAGGTGGTTGCTGAGGGGGTTGAGAGTAGCCAGCTTTATGAGTTTCTCTTGCGCACGGGGTGTACCGATGCGCAGGGTTTCTGGTTGGGGAAACCGATGCCGCTGTCAGATCTCATCCCCTTTCTCGAGCTTGATCAACGCTGGTCTGGGATGCCCATTGGCCTAATCCATATGGCGCAGCTCGACCATATTCATTGGCGCCGCTCACTGGTCGCTCAGGCGATGAGTGCGGCATTTGTGGCGCCAGAAACGACTGCTGTCATTGCGGTGACTGCAGAACTTAATCCGAAAAAATGTAAGCTCGGTGAGTGGTATTACGGTCACGGACAGCGCTTTAGAGGACACGCAGTCTTTGATGCGCTTGAGAAGCCCCATCAAGAGCTTCATGAGATCGCTCAGCAATTGGTCGAGGCGGTTCAGAATGAGCCCGATCGTGAAAAGATCACAACTCTGTTGCGCCAGCTAACACAGAAATCAGGAGAGGTGTTAGCGATACTACAGGAGCTAGAAAACGAGGCTATTCTTGAACATGGAGGTTTTATCGAATCCAGCTTTGAGAATTTCGCAACGCAGAACTGAAATTAAGGGTAATCGTTCAGACCCCCACTACTTTTTCTCCCTGAAGCCAATTATTATGCGTATTATAGCCACACCATTAACTCACTTAACGCAGTAGATTTTTTAAGATATGGCTCGTTTAATTTCTTAACATTTTCCTGGGTAATTCTTAACAGTTTCTTTAACGACCACGACTCAATATTGCGTTTGCTATTTTCGTTACAGGCTTCTGATACGTAACCCCACATATGCTGCAATGAGTTTCTAATGCCACCCTCATAAGGTTGGCATCGGAGTGTTTCAATTAATTCTTTAGATAGCGTTTCAAAACTCAGTGAATGGTTAGAAACCATACGCCCAATTTCTTTATATTTTGCTTGGTCACGGGCGAGAACCGAATATTTATAGTGGCTCCATAGTTCTTGTTCATTAATTGGCAATGGTATACGACCGACCTCCTTATCTTTATATTTTTCTCTCAGTATTTCAAATTGAATATGAGGTTTATCAATATAGACTGTTGGCCATACGCCTTGATTTGATCTTGTTCTCACAGGAGATTTATCTGTATATCCTCTTAACTTCATTTCACACACAAGCTCTCTGTGACGTTGCTTCAATGCCCAGCCGTAGCCAACCCACCTTAATGTCTCTGGGTGTTGAGAATAGCCCTTCTTTCCATTTACCAAAATCGATACTAACCCATGAAGCTCCCGATGCTCGCCTAGCAAGCTCTGACGATTTAAGTAACCTGGATGAACATCCCAAATTCTCATAATTTACTTTTACCCATAAACCTGAATATCAATTGAGTCTGATCCTTCATGCACAATTTCACGGTCGTTATCGCGCTGTTCAAAGACAAACACCTGGGGCAGGTACTCCAGCGCGAAGGTGGTTTTGCCCGCGCCGTTAGGACCGGCGATGATGTACACCTTTTTCTCGTTGGCGTCACTCATGCCCGCACCCCCTCCTCGATGAGCTGCTTGATGCGGGTCTTGGCTTGGTCGAGGAGTTGTTTTGACTGAACATTGCAGCATTAAAGGATGTGGCATAAATAGGTTGCTAATAGTGCTGGATGAAGTGAGCAATCCGTTCGGCGGCTTCACGACATTCGCCGATATTGGCAACCAGCGCCAGACGCACACGGCGGTCACCGGGGTTACTGCCATTTGCCGGTCGTGAGAGGTAGCTTCCTGGTAATAGCGTGACGTTTTTCTCGGCATAGAGTTGACGTGTAAATTGCGTGGCGTCGCCGTCAGTTTCGGGCCAGAGGTAGAAACCGGCTGCGGGAAGATCAAAGTTGAGAAAGGGGGCGAGTATGGCGTTAACGATGGCGAATTTTTCACGATAGGCAGAGCGATTGGCGATAACGTGCGCCTCATCCTGCCAGGCAACGGTACTGGCGGCCTGTGTATGGGGGGGGAGGGCAGCACCGTGATAGGTACGATAGAGGAGAAAGTGCTTAAGAATTGCGGCATCTCCCGCGACAAATCCCGAACGTAAGCCCGGCAGACTGGAGCGTTTAGAGAGGCTGTGAAAGGTGACTATTCGCTGATAATCGGTGTTGCCCATCGCCTCGGCAACCGTGAGAATGCCCATGGGGGGATTCGCTTCATCCATGTAAATTTCACTGTAGCACTCATCGGCGGCGACAATAAACTGATGTTCTGCAGCAAGCTCCAGTAGGCGCTTTTGCCAGGCGAACGGCGCAATGGTGCCGGTGGGGTTGGCGGGCGAGCAGAAGTAGAAGAGCTGACAACGCTGCCAGGCGTCATTGCTGATGCTGTCAAGATCCGGCAGGTAGCCATTCGCAGCCGTGGTGTTTAAGTAGTAGGGTTCAGCCCCAGCGAGTAGTGCCGCCCCTTCATAGATTTGATAGAAGGGGTTGGGCATCATGACATAGGGTGGTTTGGCCGTATCGCGGTTAATTATCGCTTGGGCAAAGGCAAAGAGCGCCTCCCGCGTGCCGCTGACCGGTATTACCTGGCTTTCACTATCTATCCCTTGGGTGAGTGAGAAGCGGCGGTTCAGCCATTGGGCAATCGTTTGTCGTAGCGTATCAGAGCCACGCGTCAGGGGATATTTTCCCAATCCGTCCAGTGCGGCGCTAAGTGCCTCCAGCACCAGTGTCGGGGGGCGATGTTGGGGTGCACCAATCGAGGGATTAATATGAGGGAGCTCGGACGGTGTAATGCCAGCTTTTAGTAGGCGTAGCTGTTCGAAAGGGTAGGGGTGGAGTTGTGTGAGTGCTGGATTCATGGGAGGTTCAGTAAGTGGGTTAAGTCGGCTCTATTGCTTTGAGATGACGTCCGACGGCAATTGCCGAGCCGACTAATCCCAATAGTGAGCTAAAACAGAGGATCTCGAGTAGTGCCGATAAACTCAGCCCACTTATTGTAAAGTCACTCTCATAGAGACCAGTAAAGTGTTCAAGGGGTGCCGTTAGCGACCAGACGGCAATCTCGGTGAGCAGTGCGGCAATGAGGCCGCCAAAAAGACCATACCAGAACCCGGTGTAGAGAAAGGGGCGACGAATAAAACCATCGGTAGCACCGATCAGTTTGCTAATGACAATCTCCTCACGACGGTTGAGAATCGCCAGTCGAATGGTATTACCGACAATGAGTAGAACCGCAAAGGCGAGCAGAAGGGAGAGAATCCACAAAGCACGGTCGCCAAGATGAATGAGTGCAAAAAGGCGCTCTACCCACGCCATATCGAGTTGTGCCAACTCTACTTCAGGCAGGCTGCTTAACTGTTGGCGTAGTGCCTCTAGTGCTGCAGCGTCGCCCTGTGCGGTGGCGGGGGTGATAACCAGTACCGCAGGTAGGGGGTTGTTTTCCAGCATATCCAGCGCCGCCGAAAACCCCGAGAGCTGGCGAAACTCGGCGAGTGCCTCTTCACGCGAGATGTAATGGACTGCTTTAATCGTCGCAAGTTGCAGGCTTTGGGAGAGTGCTTCAATCTGGGTGTTGCTGACACTATCCCTAATATAGAGGGTGATGTTAGTTGACTCATCCCAGCCGGAGACCACCGCTTTACCATTATCCAAAACAAGCTGCAACAGCGCCGGCAGTGACAGGGAGATGCCAATGACGGCGGCGGTCATGAGGGTGGTTAGCGGTTTTAAACTCAGTTGTGCAAAACTGTCAACCAAGGTAGCGAGGTGCAGTTGCAGATAATTTTCTACCTTGACAATGAGTCTTGAGTGCTGCCGTGCAGGACGTGGCTGGCGTTTGGGACGGGCGTTTGTCTGGGAGATCAGTGAGGCAAAAAACTTTTTGAATTTAACGCTGAAGGGGCGTGATTTGGTTGCCCCACGACGCGACCGCTTACCCCAAAACATGACGCCGCTCCAGTTGGTTGGCGGTTACTGTACCGGCAATGAGTTTTATCTGCGGGCGTTTAAGGCGATGAATAAGGGCAATGTCGTGACTGGCGATTAACAGGGTCATGCCGTAACTGACAAACTCTTCGAAGATTTTCATTATCTCCAGCGCCAGCTGCGGATCAAGGTTTCCGGTTGGTTCATCGGCAAGCAGCAGAAGGGGTTTGTGAATAATCGCCCGAGCAATGCCGACCCGTTGCTGTTCACCGCCCGACAGGGTGAGTGGATAGAGACGCTCTTTGGCCAATAGCCCGACCTTATCGAGCGCCGCCCGTACCAGGGCGGGAATATCACGATGATGGTAGCCGGAAATAATCAGCGGCAGTGCGACATTATCGTAGACGGAGCGATCCAGCAGGAGTTGATGATTTTGAAAAATAATGCCGAGTTTACGTCGATGATAGGGAATTCTGCCCTGGTCAACCCTTGCGAGGTTCTCTTCATCCACCATAATTTGACCGGTGGTTGGGCGCTCAATGAGTGCAATTAGTTTTAGCAGGGTGCTTTTTCCTGCCCCTGAAGGGCCGGTAAGAAAGACCATTCCCCCCTTGGGAATATTAAAAGAGACCTGGCTTAAGGCTTCAAATCCCCCCTCATAGCGTTTGCTGACCTGTTGTAGTTGAATCATCGGGTGTGAGCGTAACGGTTTAGGGCGCGTTAGAGGACAGCGGGGTGGTGAAGAGGGCGTTGACAAACTCATGGGCATCAAAGGGGCGAAGATCATCGACACCCTCGCCGACGCCAATAAAACGGACAGGGAGTTGCAGCTCCTTGGCGATGGCGAAAAGAATCCCGCCTTTTGCCGTACCATCGAGTTTGGTTAAGGCTATGCCGGTGACGCCAATCGCCTGATGAAACTGTTGCGCCTGAATAAGGCCGTTCTGGCCGGTACCGGCATCCAGAATTAGCAGCGTCTCATGGGGGGCGTCGGGCATCGCCTTGGTAAGCACCCGTTTCACTTTTTTTAGCTCATCCATCAGATTGTTCTGGGTGTGTAGTCGCCCTGCGGTATCGGCAATCAGAATATCGCTGTCACGCGCTCGAGCTGCAGTGACTGCATCAAAAATAACCGAGGCGGAGTCTGCCTTGCCACTCTGGCTGATGACCGCGATCTGGTTACGATCACCCCATATTTGCAGCTGTTCAACCGCAGCAGCACGGAAAGTGTCGCCTGCTGCGAGCATCACCTTCGCTCCCTGCAGTTGCAGTTTTTTCGCTAATTTACCAATAGTGGTGGTTTTTCCCGCACCGTTAATGCCAACCACGAGGATAACAAAGGGGCGTGGTTCAGGGGGGATCACCAGCGGTTGCGCCGCCGGTGTCAGGATGGCAATCATCTTCTCTTTCAGTGCCGCCAGCAGCGCATCACCATCTTTAAGTGATTTGTGCAGCACGCGCTGATGCAGATCGGCAATGATTTCGTTGCTTGCAGCGATACCGACATCAGCGCTGAGAAGTTGATTCTCCAGATCTTCAAGCAGCGCATCATCAATTTTGCGGCCAACCTTGACCAGATCGCGCACGTCACTGTTAAGAACCGCACCGGTACGGCTTAGCCCCTGCTTCAGGCGGCTGTAGAGGGAGCTGTCGTCAGGATTTTTATCATGCAGTGGCGGCAGTGGCGTAGCACTTGTGGTGGCGCGAACCACCTTAACCACGGTTGCGGCGGCCGCTGCGGCATCCTCCTGCGCAGCCGTGCGCTTATCTACAGGGGCGTTTTGTGAATCCGCTTCGCGGTTTTTTTTGCCAAAACCAAACATATATAACCTTCTGATCTATTTGAACGATTTTGTGTTAGGCGCGTGCCATTGCGTCTGTGACAGGAATAGGATAATCACTTAACTTGTCGGGCACGCAGTTAAGGTTTGCCGCCAGTTTGGTAGCTGACGTTGGGTGAACTCCTGCAGGTAAATTCTGTCCTTGCCCTGCAGTATGCCTGTTCCAGGATGTAAACTGCGACGATGATAACTGCTACGCTATGGGCTATCGTACCACTATTTAATGGCAAACGCAGTCGATGGTGTGCGATTATGCAGAGCAACTGCCGCTTACCACCCTTTCTTATAATACATGGAGTGCTATGAATGATGAATAACGTCAACGCTGCAAAGGTTAAATCCCCTGTGACCCGAGTGTTACAGGGAGGGTTGTTGCTGCTGCTCTGGTTGCCGACCCTCACCTTGGCAACAGTTTTTGAAATGACCATGCAAAACGGGATGAAGGTGATTGTTAAACGTGATACCCGGGCGCCGGTGGTGGTCTCCCAGGTTTGGTACAAAGTGGGCTCAAGTTATGAGCATGATGGCATTACCGGTGTTTCGCATCTGCTTGAACATATGATGTTTAAGGGAACCGAAAAATATCCCGCTGGGGAGTTTTCCCGCGTGATTGCGGAAAACGGCGGTCGGGAGAACGCTTTTACCGGGCCTGACTATACGGGTTACTATCAGATGCTGGAGAAGAGCCGCCTCCCGGTCAGTCTGCGTATGGAGGCCGACAGAATGCGCAATTTGCTGCTGCCCGATGCGGAGTTCGTCAAAGAGCGCGCCGTTGTCGTTGAGGAGCGGCGTTTGCGTACCGAGGATAAGCCCACGGCACTGGCTTTGGAGCAGTTTATGGCCTCAGCCTTTATTGCCAGCCCATATCACCATCCGATAATTGGCTGGATGGATGATGTTAGCACCCTTGAACGCGAGGATCTGCAGACCTGGTATCAGCGCTGGTATGCCCCCAATAATGCGACACTGGTGGTGGTCGGTGATGTCGAGGCGGAGGAGGTTTTCAGACTGGCGCAAACCCATTTTGGCACGCTTCCCGCGAGTGCCATCAAACCGGTTAAATCACGCAGTGAACCGCAGCAAAAGGGCGAGCGGCGACTTCAGGTGGTCTCTGCAGAGGCGAAGCTACCCATGGTGATAATGGGCTATAAGGCCCCAGCACTGCTGCATAGCGATGCCCGCTGGAAAGCCTACGCCCTTGAGGTGCTGGCGCATATTCTCGCTGGCGGCGACAGCGCACGATTAGGTAAGGATTTGGTGCGTGGTCAGGGGATCGCTGCGAGTGCCAGTGCCGGATATGATCTCTACGCACGCTTGCCAACCCTGTTTACCTTAAATGGGACACCGGTGGCAGGGCGTTCAGCTAAAGAGCTGGAACAGGCGTTACGGGAACAGATTAACCGGTTGCAGCGGGAGCCGGTGAGTTCGGAAGAGCTTGAGCGGGTAAAGGTGCAGGTGATGGCGGGAAAAGTGTATGAGCTTGATTCGATCTACTATCAGGCGATGCAGATCGGGGCGCTGGAGACCGTCGGTATCGGCTGGAAGGAGATGGAGCATTATGTGGATGCGATTGATGCGGTCACGCCAGCGCAGCTGCAGCAGGTGGCACGGGAGTTTCTTGACTCCAGTCAGTTAACCGTGGCGCATCTGTTACCCCAGGGCGATGCCCAACCCTCGGTAATAGATTCACAGCACGGGGAGAACTCCCTGTGAGCACTTTACAACGTCTGTTGATCACTCTTTTAATCTTTAGTTTCTCGCTGGCTGCCCAAGCGATGCCGAAGATTGAACATTGGCAGAGCGCCGGTGGTGCCGCAGTCTACTTTATTCATGCCCCGGAACTACCGATGATTGATCTGCAAATCGCCTTCGCGGCGGGCAGTAGTCGTGATGCTGAGCAGTGGGGATTGGCCAATTTTGTCGCCAGTATGATGAATGAGGGGGCAGGGGGGCTGGATGCCGATGCGATTGCCGCCGGATTTGATCGCATTGGTGCCAACTACAGTGGTAGTGCGTCCCGCGATATGGCGATGCTGTCACTGCGTTGTTTAACCAATGAGCCGATTCTTAAGGCAGCATCAGCGCTCTTTGCTACACTGTTAACTGAGGTCAACTTTCCTGAGGATGCGCTGGAGCGGGTGCGGCAGCAGATTATGGTCTCATTAACCGCAGAGGAGCAGTCGCCAGCATCGATTGCCAGTAAAGCCTTTTTTAGTACGCTCTATGGCGATCACCCCTATGCCCATACCACCTCGGGGGAGAAGCAGATCGTCAGTGATCTCACAGCGAAGGATTTGCAGAAGTTTTATCAGCAATATTATGTGCAGCGTAACGCCACTGTGGCGGTGGTTGGTGCTCTCAGTCGTCCCCAGGTGGAGGCGTTGGTGGAGTCGGTGATGGGTAAACTGCCGCAAGGTGAGGCAGCGCCGACGCTACCGGCAGTGGCTGCTGTTAGTGAATCTGTACAAAAGGTGATTGACTACCCCTCCAGTCAAACCCACCTGTTAATGGGGCAACCCGGCTATGCGCATGGTGATGTGGATCGTTTTGCGCTCTATTTAGGAAACCATATTTTAGGCGGGAGCGGTCTGACTTCGCGCATTATTGAAGAGATTCGTGAGAAGCGCGGCCTCTCCTACAGTGCTTACAGCTACTTTTCACCGATGCAGCTGCAGGGCCCCTTTATGTTAGGGTTACAGACAAAAAATGCCAAACGTGACGAGGCGTTGAGCGTGCTGAATGCGACGCTTAAACGTTTTATTGAGGAGGGGCCAACTGCCGAAGAGGTGCAACGCGCAAAAAATAATATTACCGGTGGTTTCCCGCTAAGCATTGATTCCAATAGTGATCTGCTGGGCTTTTTGCTAACCATTGGGTTTTATCAGCTACCGCTGGATTATATTGATACCTTTACCCAAAATATCGAAGCGGTCACTGCTGAGGCCATCCGAGAGGCATTTCGTCGTCGTATTCATCCGCAACAGATGGTGACGGTGATGGTTGGCTCTGGAGGCTAGCGTGGCTTTTAACAGGGGCAGTAGGGTGAGCGCCCCGGCACTTAGTCAGCTACGCATTATCGGCGGCCGCTGGCGCGGGCGACCTGTTCATTTTATTGCCTTTGAAGGGGTGCGTCCGACGCCGGACAGGGTACGCGAAACGCTGTTTAACTGGCTACAGGGTCAGATAACTGGTAGGCGCTGTCTTGATCTCTTTGCCGGCAGTGGCGCGCTGGGCATTGAGGCACTGTCGCGTCAGGCAGCCAGCGTCACATTCATTGATAGTTCACCAAGTGTTGTGCAGCAGCTGCGCCAACAGCTGCAACATCTGGGCGGTGATGCCGATCCTTCAGCGGTGGTTGTTAAACAGCAGCTGGCGGGCTCATTTTTAACCCGAGAAGTGCTCTCTTCAGCAGCACCGTGCGGTGGCTTCGATCTAGTCTTTCTTGACCCCCCCTTTCATACCAACCTGCTACCAGAGCTGCTGCGTCTGCTGCAACAGAACGCTTGGTTAAATCCCGCCGCGTCTATCTACTATGAGGCAGGATCGCCGCTTAATCCGCAGGATCTGCCAGATGCCGCATGGCAAATTAGACGTTCCCAGCGTGCCGGACAGGTCTATTACGGCCTGATTGATACGCCTAATTGATCCCCCCTATTTTCAGAGCGTACCGATGAACAGCATATCCGTGACAGCTATCTACCCGGGAACTTTCGATCCACTGACGCGGGGACACAGCGATCTCATTGCGCGCTCAGCACCGCTTTTTAAGAAAACAGTGGTTGCAGTTGCCGCGAGTGGCCGCAAACAGCCGCTCTTCTCACTGAGCGAGCGTATCACCATGGCAGAGGCGGTGGTGGGTCACCTGCCAGGGGTGGTGGTAGTAGGCTTTGATACGTTGCTGGCAGAGTTTGCTCGCAGCGTCGGGGCGACGGTTATTCTGCGGGGGTTACGCGCAGTATCGGACTTTGAGTATGAGTTTCAGCTTGCGGGAATGAATCGTCATTTAGCCCCCGAGATTGAGACCCTCTTTTTAACCCCAGCGGCGGAGTATAGTTTTATCTCCTCCTCGCTGGTTAAGGAGGTTGCCGGACTTGGTGGTGATATTAATCGCTTCGTTGATCCGCTTGTGGCAGCTGCGTTACAGGAGAGAATGAGGTAGAATGCCGCCCGTTGCATGAATACCATAGTGAACGACTACACTACTAATAACCACTTTTGCCAATACTTGAGAAGGAGATGTTCTAATGGCGCTAATGATCACCGATGAGTGCATCAACTGTGATGTCTGTGAACCCGAATGCCCTAATGGTGCGATTACCATGGGTGATGAAATTTATGAAATAGATCCAGCGCTTTGTACGGAGTGTATTGGTCACTATGACGAACCACAATGTGTGGAAGTCTGCCCAGTAGACTGTATTCCTAAAGACCCCGACAATGAAGAGAGTGAGGAAGAGCTCCAGGCCAAGTACGAGTCACTTACTGCCGACGAGTAGTCTTTGAACCTCAAGGGGCGATGCGTTTTTCAATAACAGCGATTGCCTCTGAGTTAAGCCAGCGGTTCATTGTTGGCTTCTGGTTGTCATCATCAACAGAGCGCCCGTAGCTCATCTGGATAGAGCATCGGCCTTCTAAGCCGAGGGTAACAGGTTCGAGTCCTGTCGGGCGCGCCAATAAACGAGGAGAGTGGGCAGTTCATCTGAACTGTCCATTTTTCTCTTTTCTGTTTGCACAAAAGCCGTCATCTTAAGTGAACCACCTGGGATCAGGAGAGTTGCAGTTGCAGATGGAAGGTGGTGCCGATATTAATATCGGAGGTGACCGCAATCTGCCCTTTATGGTGTTCGGTAATAATAAAATAGCTTAACGAGAGGCGTTCTCCTGCTCTTGGCGGTGTCGCCCCGATGCTGTCGGCGTAGTAGGGTTCAAAGAGATTGTTCTGCTCCTCGCCACTTAAGCCGACGCCATTATGCTGTACCTTAATCCACAATACATCGTAGTGGAACGCCAGTTCAAGACGCAGACGGGGGGTAAACCCCTCACGCTCTACCCGCCCCATGGCGCTTAGCGAATGGCGAAAGAGACTGAGAAAGACATGCTGCAGCTCCGAAACATAGCAGGGGACATTTGGCAGATCATCTTCATACTGTTTTTCGATGGTGATATCGCGAAAGCGCAGACCGGAGGGGGCGGCAATTAGATTTCTGGCCAGCTTCAGGGTGCGTTCGAGCAGGCCGGGAATCGGGGTGAAGCGCTTGTTGTCACCAAATTCGCGGGCAAAGTCGAGCAGATTGTTAATTACCTCAAAGGTCTGCTCGCCCTGCTGCTGCGCTTCGCCAAGCAGCTGTTGACTTAATGTGAGATTCGGCAGTTCACTCTCCCCCCCGGATCGCTGCATCATCGTGCGTTCAAGGGATTCAGCAACAGAGTTAATATTTTTCAGAATATGTTTTAGCGGCAGCTCAATATCGTGCGCCATGGCGGAGGCAAGTTCACCCATGGAGGCCATCTTGTCGCGCTGAATAAGGCGATTCTCTGAGAGTTTACGCTGCGTGACATCATCAATTAGCAGCACCACACCGACCTCAAGGGTATCACGCAGCGGATAGATAATAATTTCGTAGTAATACTGGCCGCGTTGACAATGTTTAATCGTCACCGGCTTGCCTTTGTCCACCACCTCGGTCAGTTTTTTTGATTCCAGCGGAATTGCGGGGTAGACCTCCCAGAGATTTTTTCCCATGGCGGTGGTGCTGGCGACCCCAGAGAACTGTTCGGCGAGCTTATTCCAGTGGGTAATCGTATTGTGCTGATTAAGGCCAATTAGCATCATCGGCATCGACTCGAGAATGCAGTGAATATAGGCCTCTGAGGATTGCAGACGGCTGGTGGTTTCGCGGTGCTCGGCAATCTCCCCCTCAAGCAGACGATTGGTATCCTTAAGTAGATGGTTATATTCGTTTAGCGTTGCGGTACGCTGCGTGACCCGCAGCTCCAGCTCCTCACGAATGCGCTCCAGTTTACGGTTGGCACGATAGGCGCGGCGCTGGCTAATGAGCAGGTTAACCAAGACCACCGTGAGCAGGATAATGAGTACCCCGCTGGAGAAGTTAGCCACATACTGCCACTTCGTACCGCCCTGCTCATCCTTAAAATAGTCAAGCAGAGCGGCATGGGCGGCGGTTGTAAAGAGCCAGAGCGGCAACAGTGTGGTAATCAATTTCAGGTGCGACAGCATGACTGAGACCTATCTTTATTTGGTGAAGAGAGGGAAACGGAGCCAACGCCCCGAGGGAGCGACAGCATAGCAGTTATTGGCTAAAAACGGCGCATACCTTCAGACGCGCTTCTCATGCCGACTTTTGACAGTAACAGTAGGTGAAATACTGCTCTTTACCGGCAGGGGTGTGGTGGGTTTCGCGTTCATGCTTTTTCAGCGTAAAGGGTGCGCCAAACTCCGCATGCAGCGCGGTATAACTGTAGCGGCGAACGTCCAGACCACTGCATTGCAGCGGGCCATCTTCGGCGAAGGTGGCGATGATGACGTGACCATCTTTTTTTACCGCATGCAGAACCTGTGCAACATAGCGACGGCGATCCTCGGCACTGGTGAGAAAGTGAAAGACGGCGCGGTCATGCCAGAGATCAATGCTTTGCGGTGCGAATTCAGTCTCAAGAATATCGGTCTCCAGCCAATTCACGTTGCTGGCGCGTTCGCCGCAGCGCAGTTGCGCATGGGCTAGTGCGGCAGCGGAGAGATCGAGGACATTGATGCGTTTGTAGCCTGCCCCAAGCAGATCGTCAACCAGTGTTGAGGCACCCCCCCCGACATCGAGAATGGTCGCATTCAGGGCGATCTGGCTCTCTTTAATTAGCCTTAGCGATCGCTCGGCGTGGGGCTGAAACCAGCTGACGTTATGGGTGGCCTTGTTGCGATAGACCTCTTCCCAATGCGTTTTACGGTTTTGTTGCTTCATGAGGTTCTACTCAATGTAGCCGGGGATTTTACTGTGGTCAACATTATCAATCTGCTTGGCAGACATATTTGCTTCGGCGTATTTTAGATAGATGCGCTGGCGAATGAAAAGATCGAAAACATCGGGGTCGATATGGTTCTCTTTTTTCATAAAGCCGAGAATTTTTAGTGACTCCGTGAGGGTTTTACCATCTTTATAGGGGCGGTCAACGGCGGTAAGTGCCTCAAAAACATCGGCGACTGCCATAAAGCGGGCTTGCAGTGACATCTGTTCCCCCGTCAGCCCTTTGGGGTAGCCCTTGCCATCCATTCTTTCATGGTGCCCCCCGGCATATTCAGGGACATGGCTAAGGTGTTTGGGGAAGGGGAGTGACTCTAGCATCTTAATCGTCGCGACAATATGGTTATTAATGATCTCCCGCTCTTCAGGGGTGAGCGTCCCTTTGCTAATGGTGAGGTTGTAGATCTCATCATCATTTAACAGTGATCTGCTGCCGCTAGCAAGATGCAGCTGTCGCTGACCAATTATCCGTATCCGCTCCTGATCGGCTTGATGCATAAATTCACCGCCGCTGTTTGTTTTTATGATAAAGGCGAGATCATCATCAAGGTCTGCTATCGCTTTTTCATAGGTTGCCTCGCTAACGGCAACGGCCGCTGCTTTTTCAGCATCACTGGCAGCAGACTCGATAATGCGCAGACGCTCTTCAAGAAGCGCAATACGCGCCTGGTGTTTAAGCACATCAAAGCGGGTTTCAACCATCTCGACACGGTCAAAAATAGTTTGTAACTTGGTCGCTTTATCAACCACATGTTCGGGGGTGGTGATTTTGCCGCAGTCGTGTAACCAAGCGGCAATACGCAGCTCATAAAAGTCATCGTCACTCATGTGAAACTTGGCAAACGGCCCCTCGTTGCAGGCGTTGGCCGCGTCGGCGATCATCATCGTCAGAATCGGTACGCGTTCACAGTGACCGGCGGTATAGGGTGATTTTTCGTCAATGGCGGTGGCAATAAGCTGGATTAAGGATTCGAGCAGTCGCTTCAAATCATCAATAAGGCGACGGTTGGTGAGGGCAATGGCAGCGAGGGAGGCGAGCGATTCGGTGAGTCGCTGTGACTCCTGCGAGAAGGGGATAACCTCTCCTGTCCTTGCATCGGTCGCATTGAGGAGTTGTAACACGCCGATAATATCACCCTCATGATTTTTCATCGGTACCGTAAGAAACGACTGGGATCGGTAGCCGGTGTTGTTATCAAATTTTTTGGTGCCAGAGAAATCAAAGCCCTCTGTATTGTAGGCGTCGGGGATGTTTAGGGTGCAGTCGTTCAGTACCGCATTACAGACCACCATATGGCTGTTGGGAAGACCATCTTCATCGTAAATGGGGATTGCCGGAAACGGGATCTTCTTTCCTGTGGTTCCACCCATGGCGAAATTAAGCGAGTCAGTTCGGACAATCTCCATTTTAATGTGGTTATCTTCAGTCACTGAGTAGAGCGTACCGCCATCGGCATTGGAGATCGCCTTGGCACCAAGAAGAATCATCTCCAACAGTCGTGGCGTATTTTTTTCTGCCGATAGCGCAATGCCAATTTCGGTTAAACGCTCAAGCTGTTCCAGTTGTTGATGGTCACTCATAGATGGAGGCTCCGATTGAGAAGAATTCAGGTTAATAACTGTGCTGGTGAATAGGGGTTAGTTATCGTCTTCCTAATTCTGGCATAAAGCGACAGGCGATGGTAATGGTATAGCGATAATTTTGCTGATTTTGTCGTTAATTAATTTTTTAGCCGTAGGATAATGGGAGGTATCACATTACAATAGACCGTCTCTTGCAAAAGGGCGCTCTTTCGCTGCGGTTAACTATAAGGATAGAGACCTGAACTATGGCCGTTGAGATCCGTTTCGGTGATTTTGTGCATGAAGTGACGCTGCACCAGAAGTGCATTAGCGCTAATCGCCTAATGCCATCGGTAAGTGGCGATGCAACCTATCTGGCGCCTAAAATTCAGCTGCGCCGTCTGGATGCCTATCGCATGATACGACCCTATGTGACGGTGCGCTTTGTTGAACAGTTAAAAGCAGTGGTGCCGTTGGCGCTCTATCTGGTGCTTTTTCAGCTACTTATTTTGCGTCAGGGGCTTGCCGAGTCGTGGGTGATTAGCGCCGGAATCGTGGCGGTTATTGTCGGTTTAATGTTCTTTATGGAGGGGCTTAAGGTTGGTCTGATGCCCTTTGGCGAGGTGCTGGGAAATACCCTGCCGGCAAAGGCATCGCTACGCCTGGTGTTGTTAATCGTTTTTCTGCTTGGCATTGGCGTCACTTTTGCAGAACCGGCGATTGGCGCACTGCGCACCGCAGGGCAGATTGTCGAGGTAGAGAATGCGCCCTATCTTTATGCCTTGCTGAATGGTTGGGCCGGGACACTGGTACTGGTGGTCGGTATTGGCGTCGGTGCGGCTGCGATTATCGGCACCCTGCGTTTTATCTATGGCTGGAGTCTCAAACCACTTATCTTTATCACCATTATTCCCACGCTGCTGCTCTCCCTCTATTTGTGGCTCGATCCCCATCTCAATAGTGTGCTGGGGTTGGCCTGGGACTGCGGCGCGGTGACCACTGGGCCGGTCACTGTACCGCTGGTGCTCGCGTTAGGTATTGGCATTGCCGCTGCAGCAGGGCAGGGGCAATCATCCCTGTCGGGATTCGGTATTGTCACCCTAGCATCGATATTTCCCATATTAGGTGTGGAGCTTCTCGCCGTGTGGTTATCACTGGTGACGACACCGGAAGCGATTATTGCCGAGGCGGCGGGAGTTTCACAGCTAACCACGCTGCCGATGTGGTATGAGCTATCCCCGGCATTAGAGATTATCGCCGGACTGCAGGCAATCGTACCGCTGGTGATATTTCTCTATTTGGTGCTGCGGGTGCTGTTAAAAGAGCGGCTGCATAACCCCGGTTATATCGCTTACGGAATTACGCTTGCGGTGCTGGGGATGATCATTTTTAATTTAGGTCTGACCTATGGTTTGGCGAAGCTGGGAGGGCAGTCAGGGGGGCTGGTACCGGCTGCGTTTACCAATATCGATGCGGTGATGGGCTCGCCGCTTTACGGTACCTTTTTTGGCTTGACGTTGGCAATCGGTTTTGCCTGGATATTAGGTTTTGGCGCTACTTTGGCAGAACCTGCGTTAAATGCCCTGGGGCTGACGGTGGAAAATTTGACCAACGGGGCGTTTCGTCGCTCCCTTTTAATGATTGCCGTCTCTTTAGGGGTTGCTGTAGGGATTGCCCTAGGGGTTGCGAAAATCGTTTTTACGCTTGACCTTGCACTGCTGCTGTTGCCGCTCTACCTGCTGGCGTTGTTGTTAACCATCTTCTCCAGTGAAGAGTTTGTGAATATCGCTTGGGATAGTGCCGGCGTGACCACGGGGCCGATAACCGTCCCTTTGGTGCTCTCCATGGGGTTGGGGTTTGGCCACGCAGTGGCGGCGGTAGAGGGGTTCGGCGTTTTGGCAATGGCCTCAATCTGCCCTATTCTTTCAGTGCTCATGACCGGCCTGTGGATTAACTGGAAGGTGGCACGCAAACATCGCCACTATGATGAGTCACTACAAGCTGAGGGAGTCGTGTCGTGAAAACCCGTGAAATTGTTGTTCTAACCGACGTTATGCTAATCACTGCGGTTGTGCAGCGGGGGATGGCTGACGATTTGGTTAAAGCCGCGCAGATGGCGGGGGCGCAGGGGGCCACTGTGCATTATGCCTATGGGCGGGGCGTGCGCGAGCGCCTGGGTATTTTGGGGTTGGCAATTGAGGCAGAGAAAGAGGTGATTAATATTCTCGTCTCCAGCGAGCAGGTTGGCCGCATATTTGAGCGCATCTACCTTGAAGCCAAGCTGGATACCCCGGGAATGGGGATTATGTGGGTGACGCCGCTGGAGAAAGCAGCGACCTTTGTTCCTCCTGAGTTGGTCGAAAAGTTGTCACAGTAGGAACTCTGCAAATGTTTAACTCAACAGACTCCATACCGCCGCATCGTGTGATTACCGCCGTACTGCCGAAAGGGCGGGCCGCAGCACTCATGCGCTTTCTCGTGCAGGAGTGTGGGATCACCGGGGTTGATGTGCACTTCGCCCGTGGGGTTGGCAAGATGACGCCAATGCAGTATCGCGGTATTGGCGAGACTTCAGAGCGCGAGGTGGTCACCGCAGTGGTGCCTGAGGATCGTGCCGATGAAATTTTTACCAAGATCTATCACGCAGCCGAGATCAATCGTCCCCATGGCGGCATTATCTATATGCAAAAAGCCTCTGCGGCGACCCTGTTCGCGCTGCCCGATCTGGCGGAAGAGCTGCTGTAACGGGACGCTATTGATTGGGCGGCGGCATCTTTCTTCCCATAATATTGTCCGCCGTGGAGTTGGAGAAGAAGGGGCGATTGGGATCGTCAGCAAAGTTCGCACGTTCGCTGTAGAAGATTTCGGTCATCGTGGCGATGGCGGTGGTGAAGTTCTCTTTGGGATTAATCTGGCAGAAGCCGTCGAGCCAGGCGAGTGCCTTGGCGTACCCCTTGTCACCCAGAATGTTATGGGTATTTTCGACAATTAGATTAAAAGCGGTGAGATAGCCAAGAATAAAATGGTTATAGCGCTCCATAATCTCCCCCCCCTGACGCCGAGCCTGCATATAGGGGGTGCAGCTCTCGCCGCCAACGGCATAGACGGCATGGCGACCATCCATATCCTTGGCATAAGTAATTGGGGATAGCGACAAAAAAAGCAGAAACCCTGAAATGACCATGCGAGTGACAGAGCGTAGCTGGGGTGTGAATGGTGTCATGTGATTACCTTCGGGTTGACGTTGCGAAAAGATTACCACGCTTATGGCTGGAGTGCGAGCGCGCTATTATCAGCCAAAATAGCTCTGAAGCTTGCAGTTTTCTGCTAAATTGGTAAAATCGCGCACCCCTGTAAAAGAGGCAGCTCCCCTGTTTTAAACTCCGGTTTTTAACGTTTTAAAACCCCGGCGCGGTACATCACAATGAAGGCTGATGTGGCGGCGCTATATGATGAGGCTATACCCTGATGAAAAGTAATACCCATCCCAACAGCAAAGAAGTGACGGTTACCTGTAGCTGTGGCAATGCTTTTGTGACCCGTACCACAGCCATGCGTGATCTCTCCATTGACGTCTGCTCGCAGTGTCACCCTTTCTATACCGGTAAGCAGAAAGTTGTTGATACCGCCGGACGTGTTGATAAGTTCCGTCAGAAGTATGGTTTAAAGCGCTAGTTCGCTACCAAGCGTCTATCTTGCTGGTTAAAAAAGCCTCTTCGGGGGCTTTTTTTATGGTTAACGATAGTCAAACTATCGAGAAGTACAACAAGGCGGCGCAGGAGCAATTATCTGACCCTGCCGCCGACACCCGGCAATCGGGCAGCGAATCTTCTTTAATTGCTATCCTGTACGGCATTCGTTACTCATCCTGCGCTGGTGAATTAAACAGTGGATAGGAACGGGTTAACGGTCACTGATGACGATGACCCGCAGGGCGTCGAGGCGGAGTGAAGGTTGCGTTAGGGCGCGGTTTACCCCCTCCAGTTGCTGACGGAAGAAGTTGATCTCCTCATGACGAATATGGGGGTTCTGCTTTGCCAGTGCTTCAAGGCGATCGATCTCCCCCTGCAGCAGCAGTGTGCTACGGTTGCGAGCCGTTTGTACCAGATCGGGCATGGCGGCCATTGCCATCGCCTCACTCTTGGTGATGAGGGTTTTGAGTAGTGGGGTAAAGTGTTGAATCACTTGTCTTGCAATCTCTACCGGCAGGCGTTTGAGGTAGGGGGTAAAACTTTCCGCTGGCAGTTGCCGACGATCTGTTCCGTGATTATCGACTCTTAGTAGTAGGCTGGTGGCGGGCAGATAGCGGTGTGTTAGCAGGCTGGTATCACCGGTGGCTTCAATTAGGAAGAGACTCTCCAGTAGCAGGGTGCCGGGCGGCAGGTCGGCAAGGGGCGCAGGGGGTTTGCAGAGCGCTATGGCGCTGTTTCCCAGCTCATCCGCGAGGAGTTGATCCATCGCGCTAATGACCAGCGGGTGCTCCCAGGTAAAAAAGTCGATAGCTTCGTGACTGACGGCGAGTTGCCGCCTTGTGGTAAAGGTGAGGCCATCCTCAGTTAAGCCCGGTAGGGTGGCGCGCAGCTCATCGCCGGGATGAATAATGGTGCTGCCGTCGTGCTGCTCTTCGCTAACGACACCGAGGTGATCAAAGAGCGCTTCAAGATGGCTGTCAAGCGGGCTCTCCTCTTCAGAGCGGTTAATCGCTTGACAAAGCTGCTCTGCCTCGGCGGTGCGACAGGAGTTAGCTTCCAGCAGACGGTCACGCCCTGCCTGTAGCTGTTGTTTAAGTTGTTCATGACGCTGCTGGCTGCGGCTAATTAGGTTCTCCAGCTGTTGTGCATAGTCGGCAGCGCTGTGGTTACAAATGAGTTGTTCGAGCTCCTTTGCCACCTCGCCAAAGAGGCGTTGGGTAGCGGGGGAGTGCGCTTCAAAGGCGTTAACGGCGCGGTGATACCATTGAATCAGCCCCGCCTGGGCGCTGTTGAGCAGATAGGGAAGATGGATCTCCACCGCCTGCTGCTGTCCGATGCGATCAAGGCGGCCAATGCGTTGTTCAAGCAGATCGGGGTTAAAGGGGATATCAAAAAGAATCAGATGGTGTGCGAATTGGAAGTTGCGCCCCTCGCTGCCAATTTCGGAGCAGATGAGCAGTTGGGTGCCATCCTCCGCCTGAGCAAAAAAGGCTGCCGCGCGGTCGCGTTCGATAAGCGTCTGTTCTTCATGAAAGAGGGCGGGTTGCAGGCCGCTTTGTCGCCAGAGGTGATCACAGAGATCGATAGCGGTTGTCGCATGGGCGGTAATTAGCAGCACCTTATGAGGACGCAGTTGGCGCAGCTGCTGTAACAGCCAGGCAACCCTCGGATCGTGGTGATACCAGCTATCGCGATCATTGAAGCTAATTTCGGGGGTAAGCTGTGCGGCCAGATCTGCTGCGGTGATTGCCTGCTCTGGTTGCAGCGGATAGAGGTGGGCACGGCGGGGCGGAAAGCCGCTCATAGCGAGACGACGGTTACGAAAGAGGAGTCGTCCGGTGCCGTGGCGGTCAAGCAGATTATTAATCAGCGCTTGCCGCTCTTGGGCAGTTAGCGTCTCAATGTGGGTCAGTTGCTGCTGTAGCGCTAGGTCAATTTGTGTGGTTGCAAACAGCTGTTGTCGCAGTGCAGTATCAATGCTTTCATTATCCAGCAGCCTGCCGACTAGGGTGGCGATAGGCCGATAGTTGGCTTCTTCTGCAAGAAATTGCGCATAATCGGGAAAGCGGGCCGGATCGAGCAGACGCAGGCGGGCAAAGTGCCCCTCTTTTCCCAGTTGCTCAGGTGTGGCAGTGAGCAGCAATACCCCCTTGATTTGGGCGCTCAGGGCGGCAACGGCTGTATAGGCGTCACTGACATGCGTCGCTGACCACTCAAGATGATGCGCCTCATCAACCACCAGTAGATCCCAGCTTGTCGCCAGGGTGAGTTGCAAAGTTTTGGGATTACTTAGTAGATCACTGGAGATCAGCAGGAGTTGTTCACTATCAAAGGGGTTCTCTGTTGCCGTTGGGCAAAGGGCATTTTCAGCATTCGCATCGGACAGCGCCTCGGTAAGACGTTCAGCGTTCATCAGGCTAAAGATGAGATGGAAGCGGCGGCGCATCTCTACCAGCCACTGATGTTGCAGTGCTGCGGGAACGACGATAAGCACACGGCTTGCCAGACCATTAAGCAGTTGATGGTGAATAATCAGCCCCGCTTCAATGGTTTTCCCTAAGCCGACCTCATCGGCAAGCAGCACCCGAGGGGCGTAGCGACGTGCCACCTCATGGGCAATATAGAGTTGGTGGGGAATAAGGTTCATGCGTGCGCCGCAAAGCCCGTGGACTTCGCTATGGGCCAGTCGGTGCTGCTGCTGGCGACAGTGCCAGCGCAGCTCAAAGGCGCGGGGGGCGTCGAATTGCAGGTTAAAAAGGCGCTCTCCGGGGCGGTTGAGCGTCACCCGGCTGTCGAGCATTAACTCGCTAACAGCATCGCGTTTACCAGCGGCGTGTTGAATTTCATAGCGGATAACCCCCTTCTCCTGGGTGACACAGAGCACCGTCGCATTTTCGCCGCTCGCGAGTCTAATCTGGTCACCTACGGCAAAGATAATACGGGTCAGTGGCGCTGTATCGCAGGCGTAGATGCGCTCGGTCTGGGTGGCGGGGAAGAAGAGGGTGACACGGCGTAAATCAACCTCAGCGACAATGCCCAGCCCCATTTCGAGTTCGGCATCGCTAATCCAGCGTTGCCCTAGGGTAAAACGGCTCTCTTTCATTAGTGATTTCAGTAATATGGGCGGTTATTCACTACGCATAATGAGCAGTGGTCTGCCGTTTATATCGCGGGGTCTTGGTTGTTGCTGCTGTTTATAACGTTGTTGCTCTATCTGCGCTGCGCTTTTTTCGCCGATAAGAAACATCCGGCTTGCGCCACGGCGCTGTGCGAAGGCATTGATCGTCACTATTTCAAGATTCAAATAGCTGGGTTCGGGGTAGATTTGGCGCAGTTCAATGAGCCATTCGCGCCACTCGCCAGCCTCCATGTTTTTTAATTGGTAGCTGAGGGGGTGGCTGCGAACTTCAAGATTACGCCAGGGCGAAAGGTGAATCTCTAACTGTTGCAGTGGTTGTGTTGCCTGAAGGCGCAGGGTGGCGTAGAAGGGCTCACCAGCGCTGACGGTTTGTGGAAAAATGAGCTCGACCTCAACCGGAACCGGGACTTTTGCGGCATAAAGGGTGAGGGGTAGTAGCAGTAAAAGGGTAAAGCCGAGACGCATTGTGGTGGTTAAACTCATGAGAGACTCCTAACAGTTGCCGCCGCTATCAACGCGGACGGTGAAGGGGGTGGCGCGGTCATAACTGCCGACAGCAAAGGTGGTTGCCTGATACGCTTTGAGATCGACAACGGCTTTTTCACTCTGGCCAAAGTCATCATCCACCACCAAACTATCGGTCAGGTAGATAAGCAGATCACCACTGCGATCGGTTGGCGTGGCGGTAATCGTGTGGCAGCCATTTCGTTGTGGCGTAAAACGGAAAAAGAGGCGGTTATAGAGTTTATTACCCGGGTCGTCACCGCTAATTGCGCCATAGGTACTCCAGGTTTGCAGCGGGTCGCCGAGAATATCCTCGGTGACATCGCCGCTGTCGATCTCTATGTCGGTATAGAGCGGGGTAGCGATTGCCTCATATTCATCATGGGCGGTAATATTCTCATCGCTGGCAATGCGTTCGATCTCTCCCGCTACACCGCTGTTATCCTCTTTAAGCGCTTGAAGAAAGCTGAAGATAGAGGTGAAGGCGGGCGTTGTTTTCTGCTGCTTGACGATCGCTAGATGCAACGGTCGTAAACCGAGTTCGAGGTTATCATCATCGCTGCTGCCACCGCCATCATAGAGATCGTAAATGACCTCCTGAATGGAGCTTTCACTATAAAAGCCGTCATAGCGCAGCCCCTTGCGATGGCTGCTGCTGTCACTGACGGAATCCTCATCCATGTTCATATAGATAGCGGTACTCCCCTGTTGCCGACCATAGGTATCAATGTAGGTGGAATCATCGCGCACAATGCTGGAGAGGGCGTTACAGTAGGCTTCAGAGAAGGCGACACTGGGGTCGAGAATGTCGCGTTCACCATGCTCACCGCCAAGGCTGTCGGTACGGCTGAAGTTATCTTCAAAGTAGTGGAACCACTCATGAATTACCACTGCCGAATCGTACTCATCGGTATCGCTGTCAGCAGCACCAAGAATGTAGAATTTTTTACTGGCGGGATCGTAATAGGAGGTACCAATGTCACCATTGCTGACGGCGCCCGAACTCCCGTTATTTTCGCTGCTCCAGTTGACCTGCAACAGGGGAAAACGCAGCGTTGGGTCAATCGTCAGAATACGTTGCTGTGCGGTGTAGATATCATCAAGAATGGCAAAGGGAGCCGCTTCACGGGTAGCGGTGTAACCGTTCTCTGACCAACCCGATTCGGCGTTAATATTAAAGTTTTTAATATCGTCAATAGGCATATAGATCGATCGGGCGAGTGCGTAGATAGCTTCCCCCTGAGTGTTATCAACCACTTCAACCGTGGGACTTTTCGGGTGTCCGAGTACGGCCTTAAAGACGACCGTCACCTGTGATTTTTTAGCCACCGAGAAGCTGTATTTACCCCCGTCAGTGCTATTGGTACTGCTAATCACCTCATCGTTTTTATCCCAAAGTTCAATCACTGCGCCGCGCACCGGCAGATAAACAGGGGCGTTGTAGTCAAGGCCATTTTCACCATCAGGCAGATAGCGGGTATAGGTTATCTCACCAGACAGCAGCACTTCGCCCTCATCAGCGGTCGCTGTTGCGGTGTTGTACTCCACCGTATGGCTATTATCGATATTAGCGCTACTACTGTTACTGCCGGATGAAGAGGGGGCACTGTCGCTGCAGCCAATCAGACTTATCGTCAGATAGAGGTAAAAAAGATGTCGTCGCATAATCACAGAGTACTCCTCACAATGAACTGCAGACGATTATACCCTTTCTACTTGAAATTGCAGGGTCGTTAGCTACAGTCGCTCACCCCAATCACATAGTTAATCTATGCTCATGGGGATTCGCGACTTTGCCGCCTACCTGCATTTCCAAGTAGTTTGGGTATATAAGGGTAAAGCGTGAGGTGTGACGCCCAGGTTTGGTAAAAAAGGGGCGTCGAAGAGAACTAAGTAGCCCACATCGTGATATAAAGGCGAACTGCAAGGCGTCAATTCTTATCAAGGAGTCGTTTAATGGAAACCAGTTTTGTCTTACGCAGCATACGTTATGCCCTGGATCTGCCCGATCATCAGGTCGCTGCCCTGCTGCAACAGGGGGGGAAGGGGATAACCGTTGCCGAGGTCAATCAACTGTTGTTGCGCGAAGATGATCCGCATTTTCAACTCTGTAGCGAGGCGCAACTGATCGCTTTTCTTAACGGCCTAATTCTTAAACGTCGTGGCCCGCAGTCACCCTCCCAAGGGCGGCCAACGGTTGAAAAAGAGTTGTTAACCAATAATCTGGTTCTGAAAAAGCTGCGTGTTGCCTTTGAACTGCGTGATGAGGATATGCAAAATTTGTTAACCCAAGGCGGGATTACCTTGGCAAAAGCAGAGCTCAGCGCCCTTTTCCGTCATCCTGATCACAAAAATTACCGTCAATGTGGCGATCAGGTGTTAAGAAAATTTTTAAAAGGACTTAGCCTGAAACTCCGCCCAGAGGCGGCAGCAAAAGCACGTCAAACGCCTAACGGTGTTCAATCTGAGGATGAGCAGATTAGCCACTGCTAATTGTTTCAGGCGAAAAAAAAAGCCGCAAAATGCGGCTTTTTTACTTTCAGGAATTGGTGCCGAGAAGAGACGGAATTAGGTAGATAGAAATAATGCCAATAATCTATTGTCAATGTCTTTTAGCCATCTGCTCAAGGGTGTACATCAGAGTTGCCAGAACCTCAACTTGCGGGCGTCTAAAGTGCAGTGTGTAAAGGAGATTCTTGACAAGCTTAGGGTCAAAACTCACAGACTCCACTTTAAGAAAGTGAAAACCCGCATGAAGCGCATAAGCCGCATTACTGACAAGGGTTGCCGCTACGGGTTTGGTGTCGGGCAATACCTGAATGGGGCGAATACGCGAAAT
>JADGBN010000209.1 GCA_015231435.1 Gammaproteobacteria bacterium | reverse complement strand
ATCATCGCCTGGGGTGCGCAATAGGCCGCCGGACGTTCATTGATCTTGCGTTGGTGACGGTGCAATCTGCCAATGCGTTGTAGCAGGACATCCATGGGGCAGAGGTCAGTGATCAGCAGGTCGGCGTCAATATCTAGGCTTTGTTCCAGCGTTTGGGTGCCGATGAGGATGCGCGCGCCCTGTGTGCGCCGTTTGCCTAGTTCAGCTTCAATGGCGGTATCAAGCAAGGGGCGATCCTGACGACTGAAACGACTGTGGTGAAGGGTGGCCTGGCCGTTGACGCGAAACAGCCAGTCGGCGGATTTGGGGCTGGATTCGATCACGCGAAATAGATCCATCGCCGCTTTCACCGTATTGCGTACTAGCAATACTTTGGCTCCCGTGCTTGCAGCCTTAATGGCTAATTCTGCAATGGCTTCAGGGTTATCAATGTAGTCATGTAGAGACCAGTGAACCTCTTTAGATCGGCCGGTAGCGACTATGGGACGCAAGCCGTTGTGGTCGGAGATTGCCGGGTAAGGCGTGATGACCGCTTCATCCAAAGATGGCGGTTTTACACCGCTCTTTCCCATGGATAGATAGCGATCCCGAGCACTGCTACCGAGGGTAGCGGAGAGCAAGATGGCATGGCCGCCGTTTCCGAGGTGGGCTGTGAGCAGCTTTTCCAGTAGTGCGACCATGTAGGCGTCGGAGGCGTGAACCTCGTCCACCACCAGCAGGCTTCGGGACAATAGTGCGTAGCGCATATGGGCATGTTTAATCTTGAGGATACCCAACAGCGCCTGATCAATGGTACCGACGGCGAACGGTGCTGCAAGGAAGCGTTTAGGGGCCTCGGCTGCCCAGCGACGCAAGGCCTCATCGTCGCTCGGATCGTCATTCCATTGCACTTTATAATCCGGCAGTATCACAGGCTCTTCTCCATCAGCGGCACTGTAACCAGGAAGCGCACGTAGTACGAGAGGGGTGTTTTCGGACCAACACCATAGACGATTGATGGCGCACTGAACTCGATCATAGATCTGTTTAGCAGCGACCCGAGTCGGTAGGGCGAAGTAAAGGCTATCCACTTGTTTGGATTGATAGAGATGTACGAATCGCCACAATGCAGCCTCGGTCTTGCCGCTACCAGTCTCGGATTCGAGGATTACCAGCGGACCGAGCATG
This sequence comes from Gammaproteobacteria bacterium, assembly GCA_015231435.1. GTDB lineage: Bacteria > Pseudomonadota > Gammaproteobacteria > Thiohalomonadales > Thiohalomonadaceae > JADFYS01. The sequence continues at coordinate 1,325 of JADGBN010000209.1, read as the reverse complement.
TCGTCGGTCATGGCATTCTGAATGGGGTATGGTGTAGGAGAGTCAAAGGTGCGGGAAAAGGTAGGCGGGTTTTCCATCAGTCGGGTACGATGGGACGTGGTGTCCATGCCTAATGCAGTGAACGCCTGTTCCGCGTAGTTTTTGGATGTCTTGCTCCGATTCACATCGATGCGAATCGGGAAGTGACGGGTGTCAGAACCCAGCCAGTCTGCGAACTGAACTAGGCCAGCGAAAAGGTGAGCGAAGGCGGGGGAAGCAGGTAAAACGGGTTGCCCCCTCTCGAATGCAAGCGGAAATAGCGCAGTCACCTTACTCGAAATTTCTGCGATGATCGTTGCTGGCTCGTACAGGGTTTTTCCTAAATCATCACAGACGGGTTGCCAAACCTTCTTAGAGACTTCGGTTCCATCGTCCAAAATGGGACGACCGTGATGACTGATAGCCACTATTAATAAGGGCCAGACAGACTCTCCCCAATCTTCCATGGCATCTAATGGCAAAAGCATTACCAATTGCTGGTTGCGTTCACTGAAGAGGTCTAGGGCCTCTCGCCCATGCCCTGTGGTTGCAGGCCAATAATCTGGATTAGGGCGTTTGCCACATGGCCAGCGTTTTGACTGAAAGCTGCTGCTAACCTTACCGATATCGTGAAGAAAGCAAAGTACAGCCAGCCTATCAAAATCGGTCTCACTTATTTTACGATGTGCGGTGTGACATAAAGCTCGCCTGAGTGCGTTACATCTGCACAATCGACGAAAACACTCAGCCACATCTGTCATATGGTCTATTAATGGCAGATAAGATGAGGCGAAAAAACCATCGCTAAACAGTAGTTTTCCAAACGCTTCACTCACTGGCAAGTAACTCATTGGATTGCCTAATATAATTGTTGTATACGACTTCAAGACTGTCCATCAGATCATCATCTGCCGCTGCTGCACCAGCTGTTCGATGCGGTAAAAACGCTCGGTGTGATCCATGTTTCCCCCTGTTGGAAGGGTCACTTTACTGCAATTTTTCAATTATGCCAATGGGGTGATGGTTAACATTTTTTTCTATGTGTATATATATCAATAAGAATATCGCTATTTTAATTTTGTTCAGGCTAATACATTAGGCTATTGGCTTGCAACCGTCGGGTTCCTTCTCTTTTGACAACATTCTGCTCTAGTGCAGGCTCAGGAGATGCGCCTGAACCAAAAAAAGAGCAGTTTATTTCTGATGATTAAGTGATTGATCTTTCAATAGCGAAGAAGTGGACTCATTTTGTGAGACTTTTGGTTGAAAGCAATGGTCACTCTGATCACAACTTATAAGGGGAATTG
>JADGBN010000208.1 GCA_015231435.1 Gammaproteobacteria bacterium | reverse complement strand
CCTGTGCGGCGGTGAACAACGACAAGGGGCAGGCGCGGGTGGTGATTTCTTTCTAAGCCGCCTGTGCGGCGGTGAACTCTGCTAAGTCGTCCCAGACGTGTGGCTGCGTTTTCTAAGCCGCCTGTGCTGCGGTGAACGTTGCCGAACTTGCAGACGTAGAGCGAGCTCTTTTCTAAGCCGCCTGTGCGGCGGTGAACGAGCGCTTCCGGTGCATACAGCATGGGATCTTTTTCTAAGCCGCCTGTGCGGCGGTGAACTACCTGCAAGGGCCGCAACGGCAGATATTAAGTTTCTAAGCCGCCTGTGCGGCGGTGAACTGCCATCAATATCGGCCATTGCTGCCCTTGCTTTTCTAAGCCGCCTGTGCGGCGGTGAACAGTGTGATCGGTCTGGTTGGTGCGTCATTGTATTTCTAAGCCGCCTGTGCGGCGGTGAACAGAGGACGCTGCGCCAGTTGCACGGACTGTGCTTTCTAAGCCGCCTGTGCGGCGGTGAACTGCCTCTCTCTCGGTCTGCTGCCTCACCCCAATTTCTAAGCCGCCTGTGCGGCGGTGAACTTGATATTATTGACCCGTTATATGCCCTGGAATTTCTAAGCCGCCTGTGCGGCGGTGAACAGCGTTTGGTTAAGTGCAATGACGCTGTGCCATTTCTAAGCCGCCTGTGCGGCGGTGAACACCCGGGTAAGCTGCTTTGTGTTCATCATGCTTTTCTAAGCCGCCTGTGCGGCGGTGAACCGGGCACAGCGCGATACAAGGTCTTAATTGTATTTCTAAGCCGCCTGTGCGGCGGTGAACTTTCAGGAATAGCCTGTAAGCCAATAACAGTTTTTCTAAGCCGCCTGTGCGGCGGTGAACGCTGGCTGTTTATCCTGCAACCACTGCGCATCTTTCTAAGCCGCCTGTGCGGCGGTGAACTGCAATTTTACAGCAAAAAAAATAGTTGCAACAAAGGGTTATTTACTTATTGGCAAAATAACTAATAGTTTTCCACCTTGTTCCAACATAATGAATTTATTACCTATTTTTTAAAGAGCGGAAATAATGGTACAAATCACCTACTCAGACATGATTTTTATTGCTCGTGGATCCAGGCACGACAGCATAAAGCCAACCATTGCCGTCATGTCATTAGAGTCATAAAAATCGAGCATCAATTGATTGAACTCCAGTTGCCGTGAGGCTGGTAAATTAATCGCAGGATAACCGGCATCCAGTAGCGTGCCGTTCATCATAAACCGCCCCACTCTTTTATTAACATCGTAGAAAAACTGATTTCTTGCCATTTGCAGAAACAGGCTAATCGCTTGTTGATAAATATCTTCAATCGCTTCAATCTCATTTTTCATTTGCGCAAATAGAGACACCAACTGCGCAGCAGGCGGCGGCTCATATTGCGTCCCGGCAATGGTAACGCCACCCTCTCTAAACGCGCCCCATTGCAATGCCTCCTCTTTGGCCGCTATCTGATGAAGTTGACACACATAGGGGATAGTTAGTGCAAAAGATTGTTCTTTTACCGAGGTAAAAAGGTACTGCCATGCTTTTGCCTGATTGACAGCAATAAGTTGATCGCTAAGGGGATGTCCTCCAACCGTAACGCCCTGCATGAGTGTCTGAATTTCAGGCAGGGTAAAGTTAATGCCCTCTAACTGGACAGCATCATAAACAAAGATAGAGACCTCCCTTTGCGCCAGCATGATTGCTTTGGCGCGGTTTGGTCGCATTTGCTCGATCAGTTTATTCATTTTTTAGAGGAGATAGCCATTACGGTTTTTACACACCATTGCATAGTTGGCAAAGTAGTTAAAAGAGAGGAACAGTCGTCGTGCGACTCAACCCATAACAAGAGAATGGTCCCAATGTAGGCTCCTCTGCATCGATCTTATCAATAAACAGCCTAAAACGATGGCCATTGGTTACGCTCTGCATCTGAATATAGGGCAACTTGCTCCGCTCTTGCTGGTAATCGTTAAAGTGAGCTAATGACTGCTCAAAGCTCTCGCCGGATCGTTTAGCCCGCCTACGGGCTAGGTTTTCCCGATTACCTTTAATCTTTACCTGATTGAAACAGGCATACCCTGCGACCGATGCCGGAACCGGACGGATTGAGCTGATATGCACATAGTCGCTCAATCGTGCTAACCATTTGCCAATATTTAGCTTTTCAAGTATTCCCTCATCAGCAGCCAATAAGCGCAATTTGGTACCCAAAGAGAACTCAGTTGCATCATATTCAGGAAAAGAGAGACCGATGGCCGATAGACCGCCATCTTCTTTATTGTCTGCTAAAGCGATGTGAATCTGTTGATAGAGCTTTTGCCACAGGTAAAAAAGCGGTGTCTCAAGGTTTGGGATTAGCGTCAACTCAACATAGTGGTTCATCCCTCTGAATCTCCACCAAATACACCTCCTCGAATCAGGTTAGCTACCACATATTTCTGATGATCCAACTCAATTTCTTTATCGTTCAACCAGTTTAACATCAGTGTGTAGAGATCATTTTTTGAGGGGCGA
>JADGBN010000207.1 GCA_015231435.1 Gammaproteobacteria bacterium | reverse complement strand
TGGATAAACTGAAGGTCGCGCTAAAATATGACGCTGACTCAGTCAATGCCAATCACTATTTGGGGGAACTCTATCGTCGTATCGACCGTCCTGAAGAGGCGGATAGATACTACCGCCGCGCACTTGATAATATGGTTGAGAGTGACTCGTTACTACATAATAACTATGGGGTTTTTCTCTGTTCTCAGGGCAAGACCGATGCTGCGGTCACGCAGTTTATGGCGGTACTCGATAATCCGGTCTATCCCCAGCGCGCCGAGATTTACGACAACATCGGCGCCTGTTATCAGCGGGCATCGCGTCTCGCTGAGGCTGAGGAGTCCTATCGTCAGGCGTTGAAGATTAATCCGCGACTGGATAAATCTTTGCTGGCGATGGCGCAGCTTACCTTTGACGATGGCCGTTACCTTCTGACTCGCGCCTATTTTAGTCGCTATATTGAAATAGGCGTACAGAGTGCCGCAACCTTATGGTTAGCCATTAATACCGAACACCTGCTTCAGGATATCGAACGCGAACAGATCCTGGGGCAAGAGTTGATAAAGTTATTCCCCACCTCACCCGAGGCAGCACGTTACCTAAAAAGGGAGTTTATGCATGATAAGTGAAGATGCTGAGATAGCACAGCGAACGATGGTTCACGTGACATTAAGCGAAATTGGCCAGCAGCTTAAACGCGCCAGAAGCGAGGCAGGATTAACCCTTATGAAGGTTGCCTCCGATTTGCGTCTCTCTCCGGCGCAGGTGGAGGCGATAGAGGAGGGTGAGGCAGATAAGTTACCTCCCGGTCCTTTTGTGCGCGGTTATGTGCGTAACTACGCCCGCCTTTTTGATATGCACCAATATACGGATCATGAGTTGGTTCTTGATGATGCCATTAGTGAAAAGCCGGTATCTACGCGGCGCTCGGTGGTTTCGCGTTCGCAAAGTAAAAGCAGTGATCCGGGCGTGCGTTTTATCACCTATCTGGTGGTGCTTATCCTGTTGGCGCTGGTGCTTATCTGGTGGGCGAATCAGTCTGGACACTTAACCCAGCTGAAGGATGCTGCCTTAGAGGCGATAAGCGCCGAGAGTGGACAACCGCCACAGCCTGAGGCGCAACCGAATCAGAATGGTGATTACGCGATGCCCCTGCCGCAAGCGCAACAGCAACTGCAAACGCCACCAGTTAGTGCGGTGGTTGAAGAGCAGCGGATGAGCGAGAGTTCAGTCATGCCGACCACCATTACCCCGGTGCCAGAGGAGGAAGCGCCTCCCGCACCGGCGACCAAAGCAGCTGCCGAAGCGGTCGCAGAGATGAAGGATGAAGCGCTGTTAAGACTTTACTTTAATGCGGCAAGTTGGGTACAGGTCACTGATGCGAAAGGGAATCGTGTTGCTGTTGGTTTAAAAAAAGAGGGGCATGAGATGAACCTTGCGGGGGAGGCGCCCTTTACCGTGTTACTGGGCTATGCGCCGGGGGTCGATGTCTTCTATCAGGGGAATAAGTTTGACCACAGCAGTTATGAGCGTAAAGGGATGGCACGCTTTGATGTTGGCCCATAACCACGGCGATACGTTTTAATGTCGCATGCAGTCGCGCCGGTTAAACGCCGTCAGTCGCGTAAAATTTGGGTGGGAAAGGTCGCGGTTGGCGGTGATGCGCCAATTTCAGTGCAGAGCATGACCAATACCGATACCTGTGATGTGGCGGCAACGGTGGCACAGGTGAACGCCCTGGCAGCCGCTGGTGCCGACATGGTGCGGATCTCGGTGCCAACCATGGCGGCAGCCGATGCTTTTGCCGCCATTCGGCGTCAGGTTGCTCTGCCACTGATAAGCGATATTCACTTTGATCATCAGATCGCACTAAAGGTGCTCGATGGCGGCGTCGATTGTCTGCGTATAAATCCCGGCAATATTGGTCGTGAGGAGCGGGTTAGAGCCGTGGTGGAGCGGGCGCGTGACTGTCAGGTGCCGATCCGTATTGGGGTAAATGCCGGATCACTGGAGAAAGAGATTCAGCGTCGTTATGGCGAACCGACCCCCGAAGCGATGGTCGAGTCGGCACTGCGTCATATTGATATTCTTGATCGACTCAATTTCCCCGATTTTAAGGTGAGCCTGAAAGCCTCCGATATCTTTATGACCGTCGCCGCCTATCGCCTGCTGGCAGGACAGATTGAGCAACCGTTGCATCTGGGTATCACCGAGGCGGGGGGGCTGCGCAGTGGCACAGTAAAATCGGCCATCGGGATCGGTATGCTGCTGGCGGAGGGGATTGGCGACACCTTGCGCGTCTCACTGGCGGCAGATCCGGTTGAAGAGGTGAAGGTCGGTTTTGATATCTTAAAAAGTCTGCGTCTGCGTAGTCGTGGCATTAACTTTATCGCCTGTCCTACCTGTTCGCGGCAAAAGTTTGATGTCATTGCGGTCGTTAACGCGCTGGAGCAGCGTCTTGAGCGGGTGCAGGCGTCTCTTGATGTCGCGATTATCGGTTGTGTGGTGAACGGGCCGGGGGAGGCACGGGAGGCAGATAT
>JADGBN010000206.1 GCA_015231435.1 Gammaproteobacteria bacterium | reverse complement strand
TGGGACATTATTATTCTCACTTGCTGCGGTGATAATTGCCAGCGCCGCCGGCAGGGTCTGGTTGAGTGCCTGCGCGCCGAGACTCCCCCCTACCAGCAGAATTCGTAGCGGCGTGGTGCGATCCTGTAGGCGCTGCTCTGGTGGCGCGATGGCGATAAAATCGTCACGCAGTGGGTTACCCACGCACTTAACCTTCGCTGCCAGCGCGGTGGCAAAGGTGTTCGGGAAGGCGGCAAAGATCTCTGTGGCAACGCTTGCCAGCCAACGGTTGGTCATTCCCGCAATCGCATTTTGTTCATGAATCACCAGCGGCAATCCGAGCAGGCGTGCGGCAATGCCGCCCGGGCCCGAGGCAAAGCCACCCATGCCAATCACCAGTTGTGGTTGGCGGCGGCGCAAAATGGTAAACGCCTGTGAGATAGCTCGCAACAAGGTGAAGGGGAGCAGCAGCCACCCTTTGACGCCGTTGCCGCGCAACCCTTTAATGGTTAGGTAGTCGATGGCAAAACCGTTTTCCGGTATCAGCCGCGACTCCATGCCGCCGGCACTGCCAAGCCAGCTGACGGTTACCCCTTTATCGCGCAGCATTTTGGCAACCGCAAGGGCGGGAAAGAGGTGACCGCCGGTACCGCCAGCCATCATTATAATTTGCGACGTCATTGGCGTGCTTCTCGCGTGTCACTGGGAGGGGCGATAATCGCACTGTTTTCACTGGAGAGACGCAGTACCAGGGCAATCGCCACGCAGGTAAAGACCATGCTTGAACCGCCGTAACTTACCAGCGGCAGGGTGAGCCCCTTGGTGGGCAACAGCCCCATATTGACTCCCATATTGACGAACGCCTGTATGGCAATCCAAATCGCAATACCATAACTGCTGTAGGCACCGAAGTGGGCGCCACGGCTCTCTGCCAAATAGCCAATATGAAAAATGCGGTAGATTAGCAGGGCAAAGAGGATAATTAACGCCACCGCCCCCATCATGCCAAGCTCTTCAGCCATCACCGCAAAGACAAAGTCGGTATGGGCTTCTGGCAGATAGAAGAGCTTTTGCACGCTGCTGCCAAGACCGACGCCCCACCATTCGCCGCGCCCAAAAGCGATAAGTGCTTGGGTGAGCTGAAAACCGCTGTTAAAGGGATCTTGCCAGGGGTCGAGAAAGGCGGTGAGGCGCTGCATACGATAGGGTGAGGAGATCGCCAGCAGGGCGGCACTGCCGAGGGCCAGTAGCAGTAGGCCGATAAAATGGAGCAGCTTAACCCCGCCGATAAACAGCATACCAAGGCTGGTGGCAAGAATGACGACAGCAGCGCCAAAATCGGGCTCCAGCAGCAGCACTAGGGCAAACAGGAAGACCAGAATAATCGGGCGCAAAAAGTATCTAAAGCGCACCAAACGGGGTTGATGGCGCACCATATAGCCGGCAAGGTAGATCACCATCGCGAACTTTGCCATTTCGGAGATCTGAAAGTTAAAAAATCCCAAGGAGATCCAGCGCGTACTGCCGTTGACCTTATGACCAATACCGGGAATGAGAATGGCGAGCAGCAGCACTAGGGTAAGGAGCAGCAGCAGGGGGGCGATGCGTCCCCAGAACTGGGTTGGCAGGCGCAGGGCGGCATAGGCGATAACAATGGATAACAAGGTATAGAGACTCTGCCGCAGGAGAAAAAAGCTGGGATCGGCATGGCGATTTTCCGCCACACCGACCGATGCGGAGGCGACCATAATTAGACCAAAAGCGATAATCGTCAGGGTTAGTAGTAGCAGCGGGGTATCCATGGGGGCCACCATGCGCTGACTCTCCCCCTCTTTCAGTTCCGAAATGGCATCAAGGGATTCGCGCATCTGCGGCAGCATGCGCAGACCCTCTAGGGTAATGAGGCTCATGCCGTGATCTCCCTGACGGCGGCAACAAACTGCTCGCCACGATCGACATAATTTTTGAACATATCAAAGCTGGCGCAGGCAGGGGAGAGCAGTACCACATCCCCCGGTTGTGCCAACTGATCTGCTGCTGCGACGGCGGCGACCATTGAGGCGGCTTGCTGTAGCGGGATCGCCGGTCCGAGGGCTGCGGCAATAAGCGGTGCATCTTCGCCGATGAGTACCACCGCACGACACTGCTCCAGCGCTGCCTGACGCAGCGGGGTGAAATCGCCCCCCTTGCCCTGCCCGCCGGCAATCAGTACCACTTTATGGGGTGCCATGCCGGTTAGCGCAGCGACGGTGGCACCGACATTGGTCATCACCCCTCACGCGGTCTAAAAAAGGGGGTGGTGATTAATATCGACTCGACGGTGCAGTCGGTACAACGCGCTGTCGAGGAGGCAGAGCTAATGGCGGGTTGCCAAATTCACTCGGTCTTTGCCGGGATTGCCGGCAGCCATATTCGCAGCCTTAACTCCCACGGCGTGGTCGCGATTCGTGAACGTGAAGTGAGCCAGAATGATGTCGAACGGGTGATCGACGCCGCCCGCGCTGTCCCGATCCCTGCGGATCAAAAGATCCTCCATGTGCTGCCACAGGAGTTTATTATCGAC
>JADGBN010000205.1 GCA_015231435.1 Gammaproteobacteria bacterium | reverse complement strand
GAACTTCTTATTTTCGTTACCCCGAAAATCCTCAGTCAAGATATTAAATCCACTTTTAACAGCGCCGGAAAATAGAGGCTAGTCATGATAAAAATTCTATGGACAACATTTTTGGCAATGCTCGTGGTGACGCTAATCGGCTGTGGCGATAAGGCAGATAAAGATGTGAACGATGTGGCATTTGATTACTTGAATGAGGTCTCCTCTGTCTCTGTGAGTATGGATAAAACATCGTTTCGTCCTGGTGACTACATTACAATCACAGGAAGCGTCAGCAGTAATAGCGGTAGTACTGACTCACTGGATAATGAGCGAGTGATGGTAGAGCTGCGTGATACGGATGATAAGTTAGTCTCATCCGTAGAGACGTACACCTATAGTGATGGCGGATATACCATCTACTATACAGTTCCAGATCATGCCAATAGTAATTTAACGGTTACCGCAATTGCCAATGAAGTGAAGTCAGCACCGAGTATTCTTATCTACAATGCAATTACCACGGTCACTGTCAGTGCTGATCCCGGGTTTATTGATCCCGATGCCTATACTCATTACGTTACAATCACCGGTGCTGTCACTGGCGTGAGTGGTGCGGGTATCGAAAATGTCACTGTGTCTGTTGTTTTAACCGATACAACCGGAAAAGTGGTCGCTTCAGTAACTGATAATACCTATTATGGTAGTGGTGAATATTACGCATCAATTACCTTGCCAAGTGGCGTTAATACCGATGTGACTGTGGTGGCAACAGCAGGGGGCGTTAGTTCAGATCCGTTAATACTGACTTATGATGTTCCTCCAGCAGCCACCAGTATTGTCATGACCGCAGACGCAGTGACGATTGATGCAGGGGGTAGCGCAGCTGTTACCGGTTATGTGATGTCCGCAACCGGACAGCTTATTGACGGTAAGCGGGTAGCGGTTGAGTTTTCCACGGCTGCCGGTGTGCTATTGGGTACTCAGTATGTCACCACATCAAGTGGAGAGTTCAAGGCATCATTTACAGCTTCGGCTGAGGGTAGCGGCAATGTGACAGCTAAGGCGATTGTTGATGGGGTTGCATCGTCGGTAGTAGCCTTTACGGTGATCTATCCTGAGGAGGTTGTCGATACGACACCTGCGGCTGCAGTGGTCAGTTCAATTGTTCTGCATACTGATCAGAGTGAAGTGACTGTGGGGGATACCTTGGTGATAACCGGATATGCCACGGATAGTTCAGGGAATCCGGTTACCACGCGTGATGTGACGATTCGCTTTGCCGATGCGGCAAAGAAACTGGTGGCGATACAGGTTGCGACTACCGACAGTAGTGGTGCTTTTAGCTTGAGCTACGTAGTACCGTCGTTCCTGCCAGGGTCAACAACAATAACGGCGACCTCAGGATCGGCAACCTCTAATAGTAAAGATTTGACGGTAAATCCTAAGGATGATGGAACGGATACCGGAACGGATGCTGGCGTTGTCGGTGTGCCTGCAAAAATTGTCTCGTCACCCTCGAGAACCAATATCGAGGTAAAGGAGCCGGGTACTGTTGGTGATAAGAGCCCACTGAATATCACTGTCTATGATGGTGCTAACGTAAAAATTACCGACACCAGTTATAACAACCTGCGTATCTCCTTGGTTAATGCCAGTGGTGGTGGGGAGAGACTCTCCTGGGTGGATAGTAGTAATAAGTCACATACCACTGATGATGCTAGTGATAAAGTTGGCAGTGTCGATTATATTTATGCGAAGACAACTTCAGGTGTCGCAACGCTGGAGGTTGAGTCTGGCCTGTTTCCAACCACGGTTAATATTAAAATTGAGGTTGTTCATGTTAATAGTGGGACCACGATTAATACCTTTATCGATACTGATAACGATAATATTCAAGACACAGGCGAGAGTTCGCTCCCCTCTGCGATTAATTCAGATATCGTCATTACTTCGGGTTTGCCGCACTCCCTGACTTTTAGTTATTCGCACTTGAACTCAATAGTTAACCTTAATCAGGCGAGTCCAGGGTGTGTGGTCGGTCAGACTGCGGGCTTCTATTGTCGTAAAGGGTCTTTGATTGTCACTGATAAATTTGGTAATGCTGTAGCGGACGGAACGGTGGTCTATTTAGGTTTGGTGGACTCCATTATTGCCGAAGGCAGTGATGCAGCGACGACCGCCTCAACAACCGTTACCTCTGCAGCACCGCATAAGGCAGATAACACAACCTTTGCTGCGGGAACTGCAACGACATTTACCACCGCATCAATAACCCGTAATGGCACAGAGCGTAAAATAGAGGCGAACGATCGGGTGATGCTTACATCGGCAGCAGACACGGATAAAGTACGCTATGTGTCAACGATTGCGGCAAATACCATTACAGCCTTACAAAGTTATTCAAATACAGCCGTTAGCCTTGCATATCAGATCGGAGCCTCAACTTTGGGTGGGACAATTTTTGGGGTTGATGCGGATGGCAATGCGCTTAACGGTTATGTAAAAACCGTGAATGGTATTGGTTCGTTTGAAGTTATCTATCCCAATAAATCATCTGCGATTAAAACGGGCTGTTTTACCGATGCAACTATCGACAAGCGGGT
>JADGBN010000204.1 GCA_015231435.1 Gammaproteobacteria bacterium | reverse complement strand
CCAACAGCTCCAGCCATGATCGCTGCAAAAACTGTACAAATATGGGGATTGACGACTGCCTGTTAAAACCTATCAACGGTTCAGAACTAAAACTAATGCTATCTCGCTGGATGCGATAAAAGTAGCTGGCTATCATCAAAGGAGACTAATGTGAACGAAGCCTCGCGGCGCGCTAAACTGTTGATTGTCAATGATAACCCAGATGACCTTGAAGCAGTCATCGATATGCTTGGCCACGACTATAGTGTCATCGCCTCCAAGGAGAGTGACAAAGGGTTGGTCATGGCGCGTCGCGTACCCCGCCCTGATCTCATTATCCTAAGTGTCAATCACCACATTGACGCCGGATTTAATCTCTGTTGCGCCCTTAAAGCTGAACGCGATACCGCCACCATACCCATTATTTTTCTTCTCGACAGCAGTGACCCTGAACTGCAGATCAGGGCGTTACAGAGTGGTGCCATCGACTCCATTAGCAAACCCTACCGCCCTGAAATTATCCAGCTCAAGCTCGCCAACCACATCACTTTGCGCCAACGCCTGCTGCAACAAGAGGCAAAAGTGACCCATAAGCAGAAGGAGCTGCAACTTACCCAAGATATCACCCTAAAGCTAATTGCTGAACTTGCCGAAGCCTCCTCTCAGGGCCATAACGGCCACCTGCTGCGGGTAGAGGCCTATATGCGCCTGCTCTTAGAGGAGCTGCTGCGCGATCCCTACTACGCCAATCAGCTCAACCCGACCATGGTTGACCAGATGATTAAATCAGCGGCACTACACGATATTGGCAAAGCGATGATCTCCGATGCCATTTTACACAAACAGGGCGTGCTCTCTCAGGATGAGTTTAATGAGGTTAAACGCCACCCCGAATATGGACGGTATCTGTTAAGCCATGCCGTGGATGCGCTTGGTGAGAACTCCTTTTTACGCCACGCCGAAGAGCTTGCCTATAATCACCATGAGCGTTGGGATGGCAGCGGTTACCCTGCAGGACTTAAAGGTGATGAGATCCCCTTCTCGGGTCGGCTAATGGCCATTATTGATGTTTATGATGCCCTCATCGCCATCCGTCCCTACAAACGGCCGTTCTCGCATCGTGAGGCGGTGATGATTATCAGAAGTGGCAGTGGCACCCACTTTGACCCTGATCTGGTGCAGGCATTTATCGCCGTGAGTGAGGAGTTTCGCCTTGCTGCGCTCAACTATGCCGACCACGACGATGAGCGCGAGGCACTCACCCGCGATTAACGCCGAAATTGGGCAATACGCAACAGCTTCTGCCGTAACCTGTCATCACTCAATGATGCAGCCAACCGCTGCAGATGCGTTGCACTGTCAGCTGAGAGCGGTTGCGGGCCGTGGACAACATGACCATTAACCGCCATTTGACGCTGCTGCCGTACCCGAATCTCGATGGTACTAATCTGCTTGTCAAGCTGCTGTGCCAGCTGCAGTAACTGTGGCTGGATAAAACGCAAACGTGCCCCCCACGCAGAAGATCCTGTTTCAATCAGTAACTTACCCTGGCGCAGGTGCGCAAGACGCCACGTCGCGACGCCCGATTCACCGCCACCCCCCCCATACTGCTCCCCGAGTCGCTGCTGCAAGCGCCGCTCCAGCTGCCGTAAATAACGGGTATGTTTGAGCATCTGCCGCAGACGCTCACTCTCCTGCGTCCCTTTCACGCTCATCGCGGCACTGCCCTGCCGACCAGGCGATTGACGACTTAACAGGTCACTAAACTTGTCCACAGACCCCCTCTCATGTTTTAATACCGCTCCTTTAGCCTTAATAGATGTTTAGCCACCAACTCGGAAACAGTTTACATGAATCTAATCCTGATTTCGCAAGACCGTAGACGACACCGTAACATCCATCTACCCCACCATTTTTTTCATCTGTTACTCCTGCTCCTCCTTATCGGCGGCCCGATAACCACCCTCAGCATCGGCTACAGAATGGGCTCGGCACCGGCAGCCGTCACCGAAACCACCCCCGTGGTACTCAAACAAGTTGTCCACGCCAGCGCCATGAGCGACGTTGTCGAGCGTAATCTGCAGCAGCAACAACAAGAGATCGAACTGTTACGGCAACTCGGTGAGGCCGAACTCTCCCGCTACGCCGTCCAGATAGCCGCGCTAGAGAATCGCATGGCACGCATCGATGCCGTGGGTGAACAGCTGGTCGCCATGGGTAAACTCGATAAAGGCGACTACGACTTCTCAACCGCTCCCGCCGTTGGGGGTGCCGCAAAATCACAGCACACCCCACTTAACAGTGACTTTGGCGCGCCCAGCTTTCTTCAGCAGCTTGAACGCCTAGCTGAAAAGATCGCCTGGCGGGAGAAGCAGATGCCGGTCATGGAGGCAAAACTTCATGACGTCATTGCCAACGAAAAGGCACTACCCGATGGCAAGCCGGTTAAAACAGGTTATATCTCGTCACGCTTTGGCTGGCGTACTGATCCCTTTACCGGCAAACAGCAACTCCACGATGGTATTGATTTTGTTGCCAAGCATGGTACTAAAATCTATGCCACCGGTGCCGGTGTGGTGACCCTTGCGGGTCAGTCCAACGGTTATGGTCTTACCATCGAAATTAACCACGGTAAAGGTATTGTCACCCGCTATGGTCACAATAGTGCGCTAAAAGTTAA
>JADGBN010000203.1 GCA_015231435.1 Gammaproteobacteria bacterium | reverse complement strand
GAAAACCTTCCCACTACTTCTGCTGTTGCTGGCAATGGCTGGTGATGGCCGCCAGCACCGCAGGTGAAGTGAGTATCGAACACTCCGACTGGGGCCACAGCGCCTTTACCAAAACGATTATCGAAGAGTTGGGCGAACATCAGGCTGACGATAACAACGACCAGCGCATCGATATTAAGGAGATCGATTTGTGGGTGACAGAGCGGGTCAAAGCACTCACCGATGGCAGACAACACCCCACCACCGAAATCCCCACCATCGTGCCCAACTTTCCGTTGGGGTTGCGGTAGGATCGCGTAAGATGAATCACCACCACAAAACCAATCAGGAGAGTGCGATGCTGACGCTACACCCACAATATGTTATTGATGAGAATCAACAACAACAGGCGGTTATTCTACCCATTGCCGAGTGGCGTCAATTGCAACAACGGCTGTTACAACAGCCACTCTCTGACACGCAGCAACCGCAACGCCGTATAGCAGGATTACACGCTGGCGTTGCCGCCATCGCCAACGATTTTGACGCGCCACTCTCTGATGCCTTTTGGTCTGGTGAGTAATCATGAACTATCTGCTTGATACCCATATCTTTCTGTGGTGGGACAGTGAGCCGGATAAACTCCCCCAAAAGATACTCGAACAGATACAAAATCCGCATAATCGCTGCTATCTCAGTTTAGTGACACTGTGGGAGATAACTATTAAATTGCAGTTGGGTAAGCTGACGCTGCGACAACCGTTGTCGGTGCTGGTAGAGGAGCAGCAACAAAATCACATTGAACTGTTGCCGCTACAGCCCACCCATATTTTTACGCTGGAGCAGCTTCCGGCGCACCATAAAGATCCATTTGATCGCCTTTTGATAGCGCAGGCGATAGCCGAACAGCTGACCGTGATAACGGTGGACAGCCAATTTCAGAGCTATTTGGTGCCACTGTTGACAAGCCAGAGATGAGTTAAACCATGCAAAACCTCCCCCTAGCCACCAGCACTCTCGCCACTTTGCGCGACAACGATATGATCTATATCGACAAAACCCCGCTAATTGCCGCCATGACCCGCCTGCCCGGGCGCTACTTCCTCTCACGCCCGCGCCGCTTTGGCAAAAGCACCCTAGTCGATACCTTTAAGGAGCTGTTTGAGGGCAATCAACGGCTGTTTGCGGGGCTGTTTATCCACGACAAATGGGACTGGAGCCGACGCTTTCCAGTCATTAAAATCGACTTTGCCGATGGGGTGATTGCGAGCCGTGCCGAGCTGGATCGGCATATCTCTACGCTGCTCTATGACAATCAGCAGCGGCTTGGGGTCGTTTGTGATGAGTTTCATGACTACATCCCCGGCTGCTTTGCCGATCTCATCCGTAAAGCGAAAGCGCAATATGGCAAAAAGGTGGTGATCCTAATTGACGAGTACGACAAACCGATCCTCGATAACATCGAACACCCCGACCGTGCCGCCGAAGTGCGTGAAGGATTAAAAAACCTCTATTCGGTGATGAAGGGACAGGATGCTCACATTCAGTTCATCTTCATGACCGGCGTGACTAAGTTTAGTAAAGTCAGCCTCTTTAGCGGCCTGAATCAGTTGCAGGATATTACCCTTGACAGCCACTACGCGACGATTTGCGGCTATACCCAAAATGATCTGGAAAGTTCGTTTGCTGAACATCTCGCCGGTGTCGATTGGGAGAAGCTAAAGCAGTGGTACAACGGCTACAATTTTCTCGGCGAGCAGGTCTATAACCCCTACGATATTTTGCTCTTTATCGCCAACCAGCACGGCTACCGCAACTACTGGTTTGAAACGGGGACACCCGCCTTTTTGGTTAAGCTGTTTCGCCAGCAGAACTACTTTTTGCCTGAACTGGAACAGATTCAGGTGGGTGAAGAGTTATTAAATTCGTTTGAGATCGAGCGCATTAACCCAATTACCCTGCTGTTTCAGAGCGGTTATCTTACCATTAGCCGCGTCAGTGAGCAGTTGGCGCGGCATGTGTACCATTTAGCCATCCCCAATCAAGAGGTGCAACAGGCGCTGTACGACCACTTTATTGATGGCTACACCGACCAAGCGGCGCATCGGTTACAACTGCAAACCGGTCTCTATGACGCCCTGATTAAAGCTGACCTCTCCCAACTCTTCATCACCATTCGCCGCCTCTTTGCCGGTGTACCGTGGCGCAACTTTACCAACAACGACCTAGCCGACGACGAGGGCTACTACGCCAGCGTGTTGTACGCCTTCTTCAGCAGCCTTAACGCCACCATTATCCCCGAAGATATTAGCAATCGCGGGCAGGTTGACTTAACCGTACAGCTTGCCGGTTATACCTATCTTATTGAAATTAAAGTCAACCACACCAAACGCCCCGCCAAACAGGGTAAGCCTAATGCCGCCCTCAAGCAAATTCTCGTCAAAAACTACGCCGAGAAGTATCGCGGCAGCGGCAAGGGGGTGTTTGCGGTCGGTTTGGTGTTTAATAGCCAGCTGCGGCAGTTGGTGCAGGCGGATTACCAATTGAAAGATGAATAACAATACCAGCCATTAGCCGCTTTTCCACTCGTTAACGATCTTCCCGCGTCAATGCCGTTAAGTTTAGCTGCAAGGCTTATTTGTTTGGTCACCCCTTTTTTGCTGAGGGGACCACCCCACCCTGCGGGCA
>JADGBN010000202.1 GCA_015231435.1 Gammaproteobacteria bacterium | reverse complement strand
CTGAGCAGGCAACCCAACATTACCCGCAGTTAAAGGTTATTTTATGCTCCGGCTTCACCGAGCGTTCGATGAGCAGCAATCTCCAGCGCCGCTTTGCCACGCAACTCATTAGCAAGCCCTATCAGCAGAAACAGTTGGCACAAAACGTCCGAAACAGATTAGACTCAGGATCATCAAAATAGTCATATGCCATATAAGACGGAGGGAGGTGTCATCATGAAATTAATTCAATGGCTTAGTCTAGTACTCACCGTTATTTTTGCCCCCTCTTCCCTTGGCGCTACGGAGCTAACCCTAGCGCATATGTTTCCGCCCGCAAGCCTGCCTGACAAGGTTGCGCAGCGTTTTGCCGAACTTGTGGCAGAGCGTAGTCAGCAAAGCCTGAAGATTACCGTCTATAATAATGGCTATCTTGGGGATGAGCGCAGTAACCTGCTCTCCCTCGCCAAGGGGGATATTGATCTGGCGGTTACCGGCGATCTGCTTATCAGCCTCTTCCTGCCGGACTACGCTATCGTCAATATGCCTTTTCTCTATCGCAATGTTGACCACGCCATGAACGTTTATCACGGCCCGATTGGCGCTGCCATTCGCGAAAAATTGATAAGCGATCACGCCATTCAAGCGCTATCTTGGCACTATGTGGGAACCCGTCTGCTGACCGCCAATCAACCGGTGGATAATTTTGCGAAGTTGCATCAGCTTGCACTCAGGCTACCCCCTGATCAGATCTGGAACAGTACCTGGAGTGCGCTGGGGGTACGGACATCACTAATTCCCTTTACCCAACTCTTCTCTGCACTGGAGCGCAAACGGGTTGATGCACAGGAGAACCCCCCCGACTTTATTCGTAGCAGCCAACTCTATAAAGTACAAAAATATTTAATTAACAGCCAACATCTGCCGCAGCGTCAGTTTGTTTTAATAAACCGTCACACCTTTACCCAAAAGCTATCGCCACCACAACAACAGCTTATCGAGCAGGCAGCCAAGGAGGCCTCTGAGTGGCTAACCGCTATCGCCAAAAAACAGCAACAGCAGGATATTGACTGGTTAATCACCTTTGGGGAGATGCAGTTCAGCGAGTTTGATAACAGTGGCATTATCGAGAGGCTAGCTTCACTTCCACGCAAGCTCTCACCGTTGGCAGAGCAGATCTATCTTGAAATCATGCAGACAAAATAGGAAGTAGTGAACCACATGAGCCTTCGCGAAAAAATCAGCAGCACCCCCATCAGGCTTGCTATCTATCTGAGTATAATCGTCATGCTGTTAATTGCCCTAATTACTTTTAGTTATGTCAATAACGAACGCAACAAGATTCTTAACAACAGTCACAACGAGGTGCTCTCTGCGCTGAAGCAGCATGGTTACTATCTACTCTCGCAACTGGAGATTATCGACTTTCTCCTCCAACGACTGGAGATACGGATTAACCGACTTGAGGTTACGCAGCAAGATATACACCTTTTGAGCGAAATGATTGCTGATGATAAAAACCTTCTTAGCAACGCCCCATTACTGCTTATCACCAATACGAATGCCGAAATCCTCCTTAGCTCCAACCTAATCACCCCAGCAACCAATCTGACAAAACTCTGCCCGCCCTTTCCGCATGACGCAGAAGCGACGGTAACCCTTATCTCCAACTGGAAAAATCAGAATAGCTCGGACGAGTGTGAAAATTATCACACCATCTATTTCTCACGCCGCCTCTTTAACCGCCACGGTCACTTTAAAGGCGAGTTAGTTGCACTACTTAGCAACGAAATGTTTTCTGGATTTATCATGGGGCATCTATCACATTTTCGCAGCCCGATCTTTTACGAAGTGCTGAACGCTCAAGGTGAATCGTTACTAACCGACAGTCAAGAGAGTGAAGCAGATCTTCCGCTACGACAGCGGGTTGAATATCAGATCCCTGGGTTTGCCATCACCCTGCAACTACATTACTCAGAGCCCGCATTACTGCAAGCCCATTGGCACCAGTTGCGCAACACCACCCTAATGGCCTCGCTGCTGCTCTTTATCATCTGGATAATGACCACCCTGCTTATTGTGCGAACACTGAATCACTATCAAAGACGGTTCAAGCTCGAAGAGGAGCGCCTTGCAACCGCCATGCAGTTTGCCGAAGTTGATGTATGGGATTGGAATATTGCAGCGGATGAGATCCACTTTAGCGAAAATAAAAACCTCTATTTTGACGCCTCAACGACGGAGCAAAAAACACTCCAGACTATTTTACAGCGGATTCACGTCGACGACCGTGACCAAGTCATGGCTGCTATTGACAGAACTCTACAAACGTTACAAGTGTTTGACACGATCCACCGAATCTATACCCCCTCTGGCAACATTTGCTGGGTTCACGAGAGGGGAAATGTCATTACCAACCATCAAGGCAAAGCAACACGTATGCTAGGGATAGTGCAGGATATCACCGCACAAATGGCTGCTAAAGATCAGTTGCAATATCAAAATATGCTCTACCAAACACTGTTTGATGGCATTACCGATGCCCTGATTCTTACTGATACCGAACGGAATATCATCAACACCAACCATGGTTTTAGGCAAATTTTTGGCTATAGCAGCGATGAGGTGCTGGGTAAAAAAACAGCCTATCTCTATGAGAGTATCGAGGCGTACCAGCGTCAGGGGGAGATCCGTTACAACCTCTCCGCCGAAGAGCAGTTAGCCCCCTATCTGGTCACCTACCGACGCAAAG
>JADGBN010000201.1 GCA_015231435.1 Gammaproteobacteria bacterium | reverse complement strand
CTGAGCAGGCAACCCAACATTACCCGCAGTTAAAGGTTATTTTATGCTCCGGCTTCACCGAGCGTTCGATGAGCAGCAATCTCCAGCGCCGCTTTGCCACGCAACTCATTAGCAAGCCCTATCAGCAAATGGAGTTGGCTCACAAAATACGGAAGGTTCTGGACAACGGCACCACGGCTTAAACTTTTGAATCACGGTATTTTGGCAGGGGAACTGCGCCGCTATGTAGCCACGTGGCAAACGCTTCCGGCGGCATCGGGCGCGCAAAGTGATAACCCTGACCAATATCACAGCCAAGTTCCTGCAAAATGGTTAGGGTCGCTGCATCCTCAACGCCCTCGGCAACCACCCGCATGCCGAGTTTATGACCCAGCAAGATACAAATTTCGACAATCACCCTCGCCTCTCTCTCTTTACTTAAATTAAAAACAAAATGTTGGTCAATTTTTAACTCTGTAAACGGGGCGCGATAGAGCTGAATTAGTGAACTGTACCCTGTGCCAAAATCATCAATCGAGAGCTGAAAGGCGTTAAGTCGCAGACGGGTAAGGGTGTCAAGGGAGGTATTTAACTCCTTCATTAACGCGCTTTCGGTCAGCTCAATAACCAGTAGTTGCGGATCAAGCTGATGTTGCTCCAGCATCTGCAGCAACTGCTCCGGCAGCTGCAGGGTGGTGATATTATCGGCAGAGACATTAATCGAAATGGGAATACGCCACCCCATCTCCCGCCATAGACGCAGTTGCAGCGTCGCCTGCTGAATCACCAGTGAAGTCACCTCCCCCATACGGTTTTCACGCTCGGCAAGCGGAATAAACTGTGCCGGCGGAATCAACCCTCGCTGCGGATGTTGCCAGCGAATCAGCGCCTCTACCCCATGGAGCGCTCCGCTACGCAGATCAATTTGCGGCTGGTAATAGAGCAAAAACTGCTGCGACTGCATCGCCGCATCGAGTTCTGCCGCCGTTAGCACCTCTTCGCTGGGGCTAAGCTTGGCTGGCATAATTGAGCCGCTCTCAATCAGGGCGGCAATTAACTGCTCAAATGCAGCAATCATAATCGGCTTGCTAAGCGTAGCGACAACCTGCAAGCGATGCTGCGCCGCGAGTTCAGAGGCAGAGTGCAACACCCCCGTGTCATAGCCGCTCATGAGAATGATCGCCGAGTCACACTGCTGTTCTGCGAGTTTACGCATCACCTCGATACCGTCAATGTCGGGCATCATCAGATCTAGAAGAATAATATCAGTGTCGCCGGTGTGGCGTGTCAGGAATACCCTTGCACTGTTATAGACCTCACAGCTATACCCCATCTCCTCCACCACTGAAGCCAGCAGTGAAGTGAGCTCCGGATCATCGTCGATAATCGTAATTTTATGCGCTAGTATCATTGGACTATCCATCACAAGAGAGGTTAATTACCTCGTTACCTTGGTAACAAAGAGCTGCCCAGCCAAACCAATTGCCCGAGCGCGCCCGGAGGTTTTTGCTAAATACATACGGCTATCTGCCAACTCCACCAGTGCTGGCCAGTCACTGATATTATCGCTTAACATCTCCGCCACGCCGATACTTGCCGTTAAGGGGGCGCCATCTGGACGCACCCCCAGCCAGCAGGAGGTGATGCGTTGCAAAACATGATCAATCCCTACCCTGTCAGCGTCATTTAGCAGCACGACAAACTCCTCACCACCCCAACGAATCACCATATCACCGCGCCGCAGCAGCGACAAAAGTACCGTAGCGGCCGAACGCAGCGCAGCATCCCCGGCATCATGGCCAAAGTTGTCATTAATACCCTTAAAGTGATCAAGGTCGATAAACGCAATAGCAAACGGACTTTGGCGCTCACTCGCGATATGGAAGTAGAGGTCAATTAACTCCTGTCCGGTTTGACGGGTATAAGCACCCGTCAGACCGTCCCGGGCGATTTGACTTATCAGCGAGATCATATAGTGAAGTTGAATCATGCCGCTAAGGGTAAAGACACCAATCGCCAACAGCAGTATCCAGGCAGCGGAGAGCGCCTCTTCCCAGAGATAACTCCCGCTCAGCAGCGGCACCAGCGTTGAGACCACCAACACCGGTAGACTGAACATCAGCGACTCAAAGGCGGTGAGGGGGAAAATACTCAGTCCGGCAATAATAATAATGGGTAGCAGACCGTAAAGATTGGCAATTAATAGCGAAAAACCGAAGAGCTCCTCAACCGCAAAAAGTTTTTGACTCATAAGGAAAAAGAGCATCGGGTTGATAAGAAACGCCGCAAGAAATAATAAAGCGATCCGCCGTGAAGTGGCGACCTGCCACGGCCAGGCCAACAACAGGAACAGCAGCGATGAACCGATGCGAAAAGCGACCAACTTCCCTGAAATAGTTGCGGAAAAGGCAAAGAGGTCAAGCGGAATCCAAATGAGCGTGAGGGCTGCAAAAACCGTCGACATTAACTGTAGACGATCAAGAATAACGCTCGCACGGTGGCGTTGAAAATAGGGTGTGTGCATTCCCGCAAGCAGCACATCGCGTAGCCGCTGCGGCGAAAGATGGCGTCTAACCAGTTGTTTTTTTAAAAAACTTAACACAATATCCTCCCCCCTCTCAGAAAATTATGCCCACAATATTCAATGCCATTAAGTTAAGGGTCTCCCCTGCCCTTAATGGATATCGAAAAGGGCCATCGCTTTGGTGCCGAGGCGCTGCTACGTTGGCAGCATCCGCAAAAGGGGTTTATCCCGCCAGACGAGTTTATTCCGGTTGCCGAAGAGAACGGGCTAATT
>JADGBN010000200.1 GCA_015231435.1 Gammaproteobacteria bacterium | reverse complement strand
TCCCAATGGGCACGGATAGCCGAGACGATAAACATGGCATCAGGCAGATGTGAAGTGATGTAGAAGAGCGTCTCCTGAGACCGGTGAATATCAAGGTAGTTGGCAGATCATCCTTTGCAAATTATCCGGTCATGGATCAGGATACCGCTATTCTGCAGCAACGAAGGGGGGGCGGCTCAGGGCTGGTCAAAGCGGTCAACTCAATCGTTTCAATCCACGCCCCCGCGGGGGGGGCGACCGCACTATCGATATTTTCAAGTACGGCTTAGGGTTAGTATCCACTTTCTGCGAAACAACTGCCAAACCTTTTTTCACAATGGCAGTGACTCATCCCAACAGCCGACGCTGGGTTAAAATTTCATATTTTTAAAGAACTTAACCTGATTTGCGAACCTAACGCTCAGACAATGATAGCTTTGGGTTCGCAGACTATATGATTAACGTCCCTTCAGGATCATAAGCAGGTTTGGCACCAATGTGTTCTATACGACGCTTCCAGTTCGCGCCTAAAAAATAGAAACGCAGGCTATCTTGCTCCTCATTAATCGCCTCAATTAATCGCTGACGAAACAGCGTCCACTGTGCTGGGTCAACAAGGCACTCAAATACCGAATACTGCACACGCTGCCCGACATCCTTGCAAATTTTTGCCACCTGCCGCAATCGTTTTGCACCGGCAGCATCCTCAGTTTTTACATCATAAGTGACCAATACCAACATGCCTTCCCCCTTTTTTATCGCCAGAGAAATGGCGGATATCCATCCAGATCGCCGCGCACAAAGCGGGCAAAGAGCATTGCCTGGATATGTGGCAACAACCCAATCTCAACCTTCTCCTGTAAAAATGGGTGGGTTATCGTCTCACGCTTACGCTCTTGCCATGCGACCAGCACCGCCTTTCGGGTTGCATCATCCATCATCACTGCGCCGGATTCTGACTGATTAAAACCACCCCCCTTAACCTGTTGACGGTTAATCAGCGTTAACACCAACCGATCCCCCAGATAGGTGCGCAACTCCTCCATTAAATCGAGCGCCAAACCAGCCCGTCCTGGCCGATCCCGATGCAGGTAACCGACTGCCGGGTCAAGCCCCACGCCTTCTAACGCTGCGGTCACATCATGCGCCAACAGCGTATAGACAAATGACAACAGTGCATTGACGTTATCCAACGGTGGACGCTTATAACGCCCGCGAAAAAAGAATGATCTTTTATCACCGCTAATTAGATAATCAAAGACGGCAAAGTAGCGTTTGGCAGCCTCGCCTTCATACCCTCTGAGAGAGTCCAGTTGAACGGGTTCATGACCCATCTGCCGTAACAACTGCTTAAGGTGTTTATGTACGGCCTCCAACTCACTCTGCCCGTTCGCTTCGGGATGATCCCGCAACGCTCGCCCGATAACCGTGCGGCTATTCGAAATTTTGGCGCCGATTATCGCGCGTGCAATCGTCGCCGACTGTTCACCACTATCAGCCCAACGATACTGCTGGCGGCGTAACAAAACATTACCACTCACCGCCCCCTGCACGCGTGCCTGAAACTTCCCGTTTTCCGTATAGAACGCCAGTAGAATATCGTTCTCAGCACAAAAACCCATCGCGGCCGGGCTAGCTGATACTTGGCCAAAACAGACAATGCCACCCAGCGTGTGGATTGGCAGACGCAATTTAGTTTCACCCTCCACACGAATCAACAGGGTTTCGCCCTCTTTGGCAATGTAGGCACCCTGCGTCGTGATGTAGAGCGTATTAAGCAATTTCTTCATCTAATCTGCTTCCCATATTTGCTGCAGATAGCGAATGGCACTTCGGCCTGCCAACCCATACGGTAGGCAGCGTTCCAGTAACGAACAGTGATCACATTTCTCTGATGGCTGCGGGGGCGGCGTCGCTGCTGATTTCCAGATCTGCTGCATAGTTGTTGCCAGCTCAACCACCCGCTGCCGTAAGGCTTCATCAAGAACAACCTTCACGCGCCGATGCGTTTGACCGTAGTAGATCGCTGCTTCGGGAATCGCGACCGAGAGCATCTCCTCTAAGCAGAGTGCCTGGGCACAGAGCTGCACCTCATCCCAATCCTCACTCTTTTTACTTCCACGTTTATACTCCACTGGATAGGGCTGCCACTGGCCGTTATGGAGCGGCAGTTGACACCCCTCACCCCGTCCCTCTCCCTCAGGGCGAGGGTGGATCCGGTGAAACTCGACCACATCGGCCATCCCCGACAATCCCAAGCGCAGTGATTGCAGCCGCAACGATCGTACCGTAAGGGTGTCGCCGCGCTTTTCGTGGCCAGGACTATCGGCGCGTTGGTGCAGAATCTGCCCCTCGGCGGTGTAGCGATTCTCTTGCCACTGCTGTTCGATATGGATCAGCGCCCACTGACGCGGACAGAAGGCGAGATGTTGCAAACCGGAGAGGGGCAGCAGATCATCTTCGTGGTAGCTCATTGGCGTTCACTCGTAGTGAGTCCACATTCGATAGACCTTAATCAATTTTTCAGGCTCAACGACCTCATAGACCAAACGATGCTGCCGGTTGATGCGCCGGCTGATTAATCCATCCATATCGCCCTTCAGATACTCATAGGCAGGGGGATAGGTCAGTGGATCATTTTGAATTAAATTCAGCAATCGCTCGGTAGTCGGCTTCAATCCCGAGGATGCCAACTTTTTGGCATCCTTCTGCGCCTGACGCATAAAGATCAGGCGATACATTACCACTCCAACTCGGACTGCTGTTTGCCTTCTATGAGCGGTTCCCTGCGTGCCGCTTCAATTGACTTGACCATGCCCGGTATTGATCGTAAGT
>JADGBN010000001.1:4684-66268 GCA_015231435.1 Gammaproteobacteria bacterium | reverse complement strand
TTTTTGCAGCTGACGCTGCTGCAGCTCCAGCATCCGCTGTTCAGTCATATCGACGCCAAGCTCTAGTACGGCGGTTGTACCGTCAACATCCTCCATAAGATAGTCGTAAATCTGAAAGTTCAGGCCGTCAGGGCTCTCCCACTCCCAACGAACCGGTTTTAGGGTGGTGAAGACCTTAAAGGTCGGGCAAGGCTCACAGGGCGTCTCACGGCCTGCCATCACCTGATAACAGGGCTTGTTGGCCGGATCACCAAACAGCTCGAAAAAACGTTGGTTATAGTAACTAATCGTGTAATCACGGCGTTGCAGATAGACAAAGTTGGGCAGACCATCAAGGATTGTTGCAATGCGCTGGCGCTCTGCGACAAAACGAATCATCGCCTCGCGCTCTTTGGTAATGTCGTTGGCACTGGCATAAAGAAGATGGCGTTCTGGCAGGGCAATGGCTGACCAGCTGAGTAACCGATACCCTCCCATTTTGTGAAGGTAGCGGTTTTCAAAATAGAAGGTGTTTTCTCCCTGTTCGAGTTTAGCCATTTCGTGCAAGGTGGCATCACTATCTTCTGGGTGTACCAGCGTCAGAAATGAACGCCCTTCAAGATCATCTTGGGTATAACCAAGTGTCTGTTGCCAGCCACGGTTAATTCGAAGAATGGTTCCGTTAAGGTTGGCAATAAGAAACAGCCCCACACTCTGATCGAAAAAAGCAGCCACGGTCTCCTCGGCACGCTGCCTTTCATCTCTCTCCTGTTGCAGGGATAGGGTGCGCAGGGCGATCTTCTCTTTCAGACGACTATGAGCGATTCGTAGTTGGTTGGTCATTTTACGGTGTTCGCTGGCACTTACGCTAAGGTAGATTGTGGAGAAAGCCATGACCGCAAGGTAGGTGTTAACTAAGATTAGTCCTTCAACCAGCATCTCCTCAGCAAGATGACCTGCCATAACGGCGTTCACAACAGTCACCACGGCAATGACTCCGAGCAGCGTAAAAGTGTACCAGGCAGGGAGCCGCAGCGCGGCCCAAAACAGCAGCGGCAGTAGCAGGTAGAGAAATGGGTTTCTCCCCATGCCGGCGTGCGTAGTAATAAAAAGGAGCGTTACTACGCTGATCACAAGGGCAAGATGAATCGCTAACTCCCTGATGTTGTACTGCCTGCGACGGGGGAGATTAGTGGCGAGTGTTAAGCATAGGGGGGTGAGAATAAGTGCGCCGATAGCGTCACCGACCCACCAGGTGGTGAGCAGGAAAGGGTAGGCGTGCCAATCAATAAATGTCCCCATCGCCAGAAAAGTGACGCCAAAAAGAGCACTAACCAGAGGCCCCAGCAGGACGGCAAAAAGGAGAAACCAGCCGATATCGCGGGTGTTTTTAAAGGGGTTGCGATGTCTGGTAATATGGATAATGAGCGCAGCAGCAATCACCGTGGAGAGCACATCACCAACGCCGTTAGCGGTCGCCGCAAGCAGGCTGGCAAACAACAAGGTGGTGGGTTCGGTGGCAAAATAGACCCAGCTATTACCAATAAAGGCACCGAGAAAGACCCCCGGCCAGATATAGGTGCCACGCCAAAGCGTCCATGCCACCATAATCCCGGAGGGGAGCCATAGCGGCGTGATATTACCGGGCGGGATCGCTGCCATTTGACTCAGCCGGGCTGACGCAATGTAGACCAGCATGACGGCTATAATCTCGATAATTCGATAACGCCCGGTTAGTTGCATTTTCTCTCCCGCAGCTTTTTCACGGTCTTATTGTAGTGCAGTGTTGTGTAGCGTGATATACCTTATTTATCTGAAGTTGCAGCGGCGAGCAGCATAATACGTTCAAAAATTATCTTAGTTTAGTGGCGCAAGGATTCTACTTGCCCTTCGTTCAAACCAGTGATGGTAGCAATTTGGGCGTTATTCATCACTAACGGCTGTGAGGCATGGTGGTTATCCTGACTGTGTAGCAAATAAGGCTAGGTGAGGGCTATTTTAACCATGAAAATAATTTAAAAAATCAATCACACGATAGTAGGTCAAGCTGCCACTGTTGCAGCAGCGCCACCGCCTGTTCATCGACTATCTCCCGTGCCAGGGGTGGCATCTGTAGCCCTTTATCGGTTGCCAGCATTCGGGCAGTGATCACCGAGTGCGCGGCGTCTGCCGTGGTGGCGGGGGCGAGCAGTCGCGGGTTTTCTATAGCCATCTCGCCTCGGCTTGGTGCGACATCACATATCGCCATCGCCGGAAGCGGTGTCTGGTAGCGCAGATCCATGCTGGTAGTATTTACCCCGCCGGGCTGATGGCAGTGAGCGCAGTTGCTATGCAGATAGCTTTTGGCGCGCGCTTCGGGCGTTGCAGTGAGATCATCGTAGGCGTAGAGACGTTGGTTTTTTTGGCTTTCGCTAAGGGGTGCAGAGAAGAGACCCTGCATCTCCAACTGCGTCAGCTGATTGACGGCGGGGGCCGTCGCCGTTGGCAGGTTAAGTTGCGCCAGCTCCGGCCCCAGTACAATGCCTGAAGGTTCGGTATGGCACTCCATGCACTCCCCCGGTGACGGGTAGTACCAGCGCTGCCCACCAATGGTGGTGGTGAGCGTGGTGGTCTGGAGTTCGGCATCGAGCGGCTTTCCCTCTTCATCATACTGCCAGGCGTAGCTGTAGCCTTTCCAACCTGATGCAAAATGGTAGAGCAGGCGAGTCTCGCCCAGCTTGTCGCCAATCAGAAACTCCTTCATGAGCACTGAACCCGGTGGAAAGGTGAGGTCACCAGCGGCGGTTACCTCAAGGGTGCTGGCGTCAGGAAGGGCGAAATAGCGCCGTTTTTCTGCACCGTCCGACCAGAGGGGGCTGATAATCTCATAGGCTACCATGGCATCAACCGCCTGCTGCGGGTTTTGCGCATTCACACAACCACTTTGGGATAGCTTTTGCGGTGGCTGAGTGCCGCCGGCAGCGGCGGTGGCTGCGACAATTTTGTAGATATTAATCCCCTTGGCGCTGCTGCCAAAGGCGGGATCAAGTAGATAGAGCTCCCCCTTTTGATCCTCAGCAAAGGAGTAGAGTAGTTGTAGTGAGGGGTTAAGCAGCTCTTCACTGCGGTAGATCCCGTTCTCTTCGCGCAGACCCCAAATACGGCCACTGTAGGTATCGCCATAAAGATAAACCCCCGCCAGCAGAGTCTGTAGATCGGGATTTTCTCCTCGGTAGCGATACCCTCCGACCACCGAACGATCATTGTTCTCATGGCCATAGCTGGCAACGGGGAGCGTCAACCCGGCCTGTGAACAGCTGTTGCGGTTATAGCA
Organism: Gammaproteobacteria bacterium; assembly: GCA_015231435.1. GTDB lineage: Bacteria > Pseudomonadota > Gammaproteobacteria > Thiohalomonadales > Thiohalomonadaceae > JADFYS01. Next base: position 62,976 of record JADGBN010000001.1, on the reverse strand, counting down.
GCTGCTGCCCTCCATGCTGTTCCAGCCATAGTTACCCCCCCGAACAATAATATCGATCTCTTCAATCGCATTTTGCCCACCAGCACCGGCCCAGCGATCGCCGGTGGCGCGGTCAAAACTCCAGCGCCAGGGGTTACGCAATCCCCATGCAAAGATCTCTGGGCAACTTTGGGCAAAGGTGGTGCTGTTGCGATTGTTGCACAGGGGGTTGCTGGCAAAGGGGTTATCGCTGGGTATCGCGTAAGGGGCGCCGCGATTGACATCAATACGCAGCATCGATCCCAGCAGCGAGGCGCTGTTTTGACCATGCCCATGCGGATCGCCGCCATCACCGCCATCACCAAGGCCGATATAGAGGTAGCCATCCGGGCCAAAGGCAATATTGCCGCCATTGTGATTACTGTAGGGTTGCGCTACCTCAAGCAGAATCTCCTCACGCCAGCCACTGCCCGCAGCAGTAAAGCGGGAGATAACCGAGCGCAGCGGGGCGTTGGCGGTGTAGGAGAGGAAGATCTCACCATTGGTAGCAAACTGCGGGTGAAACGCCATACCAAGCAGGCCGAGTTCACTGCCTTGCTGATAATAGAGGCGATCCCGAATATCGAGATAGGTGGTATATTGATTAACCTCGGGATGGTTTTCAAAGCGGTGGATTAGGCCATCCTGGGTGGCACCATACCAGTGGCTGTCGTCATTCGGGGGCTGTTGCAGGGAGAGTAGCAATCCCAGATGTGGCAGCTGGGCAAAGGCCGCCTCGGTGGTAATGCCGGTGGTGATAACTTTGCGTTCGTCGTTAGCCAGACAGCTGCTGTTCTTTGGTCGGCTGACATTTTGGGTGGTTGCGGTAGGCTGCGTCTCAGTCGCTTCGCGGTTACTCCCTGAGTCGCTCCCGCCGCAGCCTGTGAGCGCGGTTCCATAAATAATGAGGGTTAAAGCGAATAATAGCGGTTTACTCTGGTGCATTAACATGACTCCCCGGTTTTATCAACAGGTGTTCATGGTAACATAGTCCATCGGGGCGACAGGTTATCCCGTTTGAGTCCGAAAATCTGCTTTGACCACCATCTGATGGTGGTCATTTGGCGTGAAATTTGTCATGATCGCGCCGTGAATAACTTTTCTCTTAACGCACAGGCATCCCTTTAGCTTGAAGACATCTTCCGATACGCTAATTCAGGTCACTGATCTGCACTTTGCACGCAGCGGTCGCCCCATTTTTGCCGGCATTGATATTAATGTTCGCCGTGGCGCGATTACTGCGATTATGGGCCCTAGCGGTACAGGTAAAACGACGCTGCTAAAGTTAATTGGCGGCCAGCTGCACCCTGCCAAGGGTTCGATTCTGATCGATGGTGAGAATGTTCACCGCCTTTCGCGGCGACGGCTCTACCGTTTGCGGCGGCGCATGAGTCTGCTCTTTCAAAGCGGTGCGCTGCTAACCGACATCTCGGTTTTTGATAATGTCGCTTTTCCGCTGCGTGAGCATACCGATCTGCCGGAGTCACTCATTCGCGATCTGGTACTGACCAAGCTCGAGGCGGTTGGTCTGCGGGGTGCGGCGAAGTTAATGCCAGCGGAACTCTCCGGGGGCATGGCGCGTCGCGTCGCGCTGGCACGGGCAATCGCCCTTGATCCCGAGTTTATTATGTATGACGAACCTTTTGCCGGTCAGGATCCGATTTCAATGGGCGTGGTACTGGAGCTGATTCGTAAGCTTAACAAATCACTGGGTTTGACCAGTATTATTGTCTCCCATGATATCAAGGAGACCTCTGCCATTGCCGATTACATCTATCTGCTCGCCGATGGCAAGGTGGTAGAGGAGGGGGCACCAGCAGAACTGACAGCCTCTGCTTCGCCCTGGTCAAAGCAGTTTATGCAGGGGCTTCCCGATGGCCCAGTGCCGTTTCATTATCCTGCCCCGTCGCTGGAAGAGGATCTGCTTCATGTCACTAATTAAGCAACTTTCCGCACTGATGCAACATCTCGGGCAGGGCGGGCTGAATTTTTTTCAGCGCCTCGGTCGCGGCCATCTGCTGTTACTGCAGTTACTGACGGGGCTGTTGCCGTCACTGTTGCGCCCCCGCCTGATTATTTATCAGATCTATATGGTCGGGGTGCTGTCGCTGATTATTATCATCGTTTCCGGGCTGTTTGTCGGCATGGTACTGGCGTTGCAGGGGTATAACACCTTGGTTGATTTTGGTGCCGAGGAGTCCCTTGGCACGGTGGTGGCGTTAACTCTGGTGCGCGAACTTGGCCCGGTGGTTGCCGCGTTGCTCTTCGCTGGGCGTGCGGGTTCAGCGCTCACTGCCGAGATTGGTTTAATGAAGGCAACGGAGCAGCTTTCAGCCATGGAGATGATGGCGGTTGATCCGATTCGTCGTGTGCTTCTGCCGCGCTTTATCGCGGGATTTATCTCGCTGCCGATGCTGGCGGTTATCTTTAGCGCCATGGGGGTGCTGGGCGGCTACTTTATTGGCGTCGGGCTGCTTGGTGTCGATGAGGGGGCTTACTGGTCGCAGATGCAGGGGAAAGTTGAGTTTGGTCACGATATTGTTAACGGCATTATTAAAAGCGTCGCTTTCGCTTTTGTTGCTGTCTGGATTGCGATTTTTGAAGGGTATGATGCTCAGCCCACCTCCGAGGGGGTCAGCCGTGCAACAACACGGACCGTGGTACATACCTCGCTGGCGGTTCTCGGGCTCGATTTCATTCTTACTGCACTGATGTTTGGAGATTAATTTATGGTCAACAGCCGCACGATTGAGGTTTGGGTCGGCATTTTTATCACGATTGCCGCCATGGCGCTTTTTATTCTTGCTATGCGGGTGAGCAATCTTAGCCTTAGTGGTGAGGCGGATGGCTTTCAGGTTACCGCAAGTTTTAATAATATTAGCGGGCTGAAGGTACGCTCTGCGGTGACCATCGCCGGCGTGCGTATCGGTCGGGTCACCGCGATTGACTACGATCCACAGGACTTTTCGGCACTGGTCACCATGGAGATTGAGGGGCGTTATGACCAACTTCCCAGTGATTCAAGCGCCAGTGTCCTGACGGCGGGACTACTTGGTGAGAAGTACATTGGCATTCAGCCTGGTGGTGCCGATGAAAATCTTGTTCAGGGCAGCAAAATTACCCTTACCCAGTCAGCCATTGTGCTGGAGCAGCTGATAAGTCAGTTTATCTTTAGCAAAGGGAGTGCTCAGTGAGTCGTGAGGGTGGCGCAGGGGTGACGATTACCCTGTCACCGGCAGGCCATTTTGTGGTGGTTGGTGAACTTGGTTTTGCCACGGCAGTTGCGGCACTGAAAGTAAGTACACCACTCATTGACAGCGCTCCTTTGCAAATTTCAGTTGATCTGCATGCGGTAACCAGCGCCGACAGCGCGGGTGTTGCGCTGCTAATTGATTGGTGGCGGCGGCAACGCCAGCGTCACGGTACGATTGAATTTATTAATGTGCCACTTAAGGTCTATGAGATTGCCGCAGCCACGGGTATTGATAGCGTGTTGCAGTTACAGCTGTTGCCACAGCCCCATTTGCGCGCCGTGATGAACAGCCAAAACGATAACCCTGAACAAGGAGAGGCAGATGCAGACGGAAGAGATTAAACGTCGGGTGGCGGCACAGCTGGCCAACTGCGAAATCTATGTTGAGGGGGACGGCAGCCATTTCACCCTGACCGTTGTTGGCGAACTATTTGCTGGCGTCTCTAATTTGAATCGGCAAAAGCGACTTTTTGCGACATTAAAGCAGGAGATCACGTCGGGTGAGATTCATGCGCTGGATGTCAAGGGGTTTACGCAGCAGGAGTGGCAACAAGCCAACCGTCTGGCGCATCACCTTGATAAACCTCGGACGGATCGGTCGTAATGGATAAGTTAATGATTCGTGGCGGCTTGCCGCTGAAGGGCGAGATCCGCATTTCGGGGGCAAAAAACTCGGCACTGCCGATTCTGCTCTCGTCACTGCTGGCGGATTCGGCGATCACTATCGCAAATGTTCCCCATCTGAATGACATTACCACCTCCTTAACCCTGCTGGGTCATCTCGGCGCTGGGGTGATTGTCGATGAGAAGCTGAGTGTCGAGGTTGACCCGAGCACAGTGACGAGTCAGGTTGCCCCCTATGAGCTGGTGCGTACCATGCGTGCCTCGATTCTGGTATTGGGGCCGCTATTGGCACGCCACGGTCGCGCTTCGGTCTCCCTGCCCGGTGGCTGTGCGATTGGTTCGCGACCGGTGAATGTGCATATTGATGGACTGCGTGCGATGGGTGCTGATATTGTCGTTGAGAACGGCTTTATTGAAGCGACAACCCACGGTAAACGGTTGCGTGGCTGTGAGATTGAGTTAAGTCTGGTTACCGTTACCGGCACCGAAAATCTGATGGCGGCGGCAACCCTGGCACTGGGCGTCACGATTCTCAGGAATGCCGCTTGTGAGCCAGAAGTGACTGATTTGGCAAACTTTTTGAATACTTTGGGAGCAAAAATTAGCGGTGCAGGAACCCCGGTCATTACCATTGAGGGGGTTGATCGTCTCGGTGGCGGACACTATCGGGTGATGCCAGATCGTATTGAGACCGGAACCTATCTGGTGGCGGCGGCGATTAGCGGTGGTTCGGTTAAGCTAAAGGATACCGATCCGGCGCTGCTCACAGCGGTGATTGAGAAGCTCGAACTGGCGGGGGCGACCCTGGAGAGCGGCGATGACTGGATTAGCCTTGATATGCAGGGGCGGCGACCGCGTGCCGTCGATATCTCGACCGCGCCCTATCCGGAGTTTCCGACCGATATGCAGGCGCAGTTTACCGCGCTTAATGCGATCGCCGAGGGGAGTGCGCTGATTACCGAAAATGTTTTTGAAAATCGCTTTATGCATGTGCAGGAGTTGCAGCGCATGGGGGCGAATATCGAACTGTGTGGTAAAAGTGTACGGGTACACGGGGTTGAGTCGTTAACCGCAGCACCGGTGATGGCCACCGATCTACGCGCCTCTGCCTCACTGGTGTTGGCGGGGCTGGTGGCTCGCGGTAATACGGTGGTGGATCGCATCTACCATATTGACCGTGGCTATGAGTGTATTGAGGAGAAGTTGTCACAGCTTGGTGCATCGATTCGGCGCCTAACTGCGGCACAGGGTCAACAGAAACATAAAGAGGTTATTCATTGAGTTCGGCAATGCCCTTAAATGGTGAAGGCGGTGAGCGTAGCGAGCTGCGTCTGGCGCTCTCTAAGGGGCGTATTTTTGATGATACGCTACCGCTGCTTGCCCATGCAGGCATCTATCCGCTGGATGATATCGACAAGAGCCGCAAACTGATTCTCGACACTAACCTCCCGGAGGTTAAATTGGTGATTATTCGTGCGACCGATGTCCCCACCTATGTGGAGTACGGTGCTGCCGATCTAGGTGTCGCGGGCAAGGATGTGCTGCTCGAACATGGTGGTGAGGGGCTTTATGAGCCGCTTGACCTGCAAATTGCCCGTTGTCGCCTAATGGTCGCAGGGCGCAAGGGGGATAAGACGACACCGCTTAATGGCGGACGGCTGAAAATCGCCACTAAATTTGTCAACTCCACACGCCATTACTACGCCAGCCGACGTCAACAAGTGGAGATCATTAAACTTTACGGCTCGATGGAGCTGGCGCCCCTTGTTGGTCTGGCGGATAGAATTGTTGACCTGGTGGAGAGTGGTAACACCCTTAAGGCCAATGGTCTTGAGCCTTTGGAACATATTATGGATATTTCCGCCCGCCTGGTGGTTAATAAGGCATCGATGAAGATGAAACATCAGAAGATTCGACCGCTGATTGCCCGCATTGCTGAGGCGGTCGCGCTCAAACAGGAGCAGCAACGGTGACCACCATGATTAAAAGATTGACTACCCGCAGCGATGATTTCTGGTCGCAACTCGATAACCTTCTGGCGTGGGAGAGCGACAGCAACGCAGCGGTAGGCAATACGGTGCGCGCCATTCTCGATGATGTGCGCAAGCGCGGCGATGTGGCGCTGCTGGAGTACTGTAAACGCTTTGATCAGCTCGACTTAACCAGCGCAGCGGAGCTGGAGATCCCCCATGCACAGCTTCAGACGGCGTTAAATAATCTTGGCGACGAGCAGCGTCAGGCACTGGAGCGTGCGGTTACTCGGGTGCGTGACTATCATCTGCACCAATATCAGAGCAGTTGGCGCTATACCGAAGCCGACGGCACAGTTCTCGGACAACAGGTGACGCCGCTTGACCGTGCTGGCCTCTATGTCCCCGGTGGCAAGGCCGCCTATCCCTCATCGGTGCTAATGAATGCGATACCTGCCAAGGTCGCCGGGGTCGCGGAGTTAATCATGGTGGTGCCGACGCCGGCAGGAGAGGTCAATCCGCTGGTGCTGGCAGCAGCAGCACTTTGTCATGTTGACAGGGTGTTTCGTTTGGGCGGCGCGCAGGCGGTTGCTGCCCTCGCCTACGGCACCGCGACGGTTCCAGCGGTGGATAAAATTGTCGGCCCCGGCAACATCTATGTGGCGACTGCCAAGGGGATGGTCTTTGGCACGGTAGGCATCGACATGATCGCCGGCCCTTCAGAAATATTGATTATTTGTGATGGCTTGACCGATCCTGACTGGATTGCCATGGATCTCTTTTCGCAGGCGGAGCATGACGAGGATGCGCAGTCGATTCTGCTTTGCCCCGACGCCAGCTACCTAAAGAGGGTTGAAGAGAGTATCGCCCGCCTGCTGCCGACCATGGAGCGCGAGGCGATTATTCGTCAATCCTTAATGCAGCGTGGGGCGCTAATTGAGGTCGCTGATCTTGATGAGGCAGTAAAGATAGCCAACCATATCGCGCCGGAGCATCTTGAGTTATCGCTCGAAGATCCGGAGCGCTGGTTAAGTCATATTAAACATGCCGGTGCGATCTTTATGGGGCGTTTCACCGCCGAAGCGCTGGGCGACTACTGTGCCGGCCCCAATCATGTGTTGCCAACCGCTCGTAGTGCCCGCTTCTCATCCCCTTTGGGGGTTTATGATTTTCAGAAGCGCTCATCAATTATTAACTGCAGTGCCACCGCTGCGGCGACGCTGGGGGTCACTGCCTCGGTGCTGGCACGCGGTGAGGGGTTAACGGCACATGCGCGCTCTGCGGAGTATCGCCTCACGGATGCTTAAAGCCGCTCACCCCAATCACATAGTTTATCTATGCTCATGGGGATTCGCGCCCTTGCCGCCTACCTGCATTTCCAAGTCGTTTGGGGTTAGCTCGCCTCTCACTAAAATTCTGGGTTATGATCATCCCCGCTTGCGGGCTCCCATTATCATCGGATAATTTCACCATGGCTGTTAGATCGCGCTTAATTTTAGCACTGCTTTTTATCTTTGCACCGCTGCACCTAACGGCAGCGACGCTCTTAGTATTGGGTGATAGTATCAGTGCCGCTTACGGAATGGAGCAGGAGGAGGGGTGGGTCAATCTGTTGGCCGGGCAGATAAAACAGAGCTATCCGCAATGGCAGGTGATTAATGGTAGTGTTAGCGGCGATACCAGTGCCAATGCACTGCAGCGCCTACCCGGTCTGTTACAGTCGCATCGGCCGCAGCTGGTGGTTGTCGAGATTGGTGGCAATGATGGTCTGCGAGGTTTGTCATTAAGCGCGCTGCGGCAAAATCTTGAAGCGATTACACTTCTGCTGCAGCAGCGGCAGGTGGCCACCATTCTAGTCGCCATGGCGCTCCCGGCGAACTACGGCAAACCCTTTAATGAGCGCTTTAGTATGATCTATCACGATTTGGCAGCGCAATATCAGTTAGCGTTACTTCCTGAGCTGTTTAGCCAGATTGCGACTCGACCAGAGCTAATGCAGCGGGATCAAATTCACCCCAATGGGGCGGCACAACCACTGATTCTTCAGGCAATCTGGCCTTTAGTGCAGGAACAGATAAACCGCTTGGACAGACCATGAAATTTTCGCAAATTATTAATACCACAACCCTTAACCAACTGGTTGAAACATCCCTTGATTTAACCCGGCAACAGGTTAACCGAATGTTGCAAGATCGACTTTGTATTGGGATTACCGGGCTCAGTCGCAGCGGTAAATCGACCTTTATTACCAGCCTGATTACCCAATTACTTAACTACGATAAAGCACAACTGGGCGGTTTTACTCCGGCGGTTCAGGGGCGGATTATGGGGGTTAAAATTCATCCGCTGGAGGAGTCCCATCTGCCGCTCTTCCCTTATCAGCAGGCGATTAGTGAGCTTACCGCGACCCCCCCTCGTTGGCCATCCTCTACCCGTGATCTGAGTGGTTGTCTTCTTGAGATTAAGCTGCGTAATCGCCGCTCACGCTTTAAAGCAGGCAGTCGTCGTCTCTTTATCGAACTGCGTGACTATCCGGGCGAGTGGCTGCTTGACCTGCCGCTAATGCAGATGAACTATAGCGAGTGGTGTGCGCATAACGCCACGCTGTTTGCGCAGCAGCCGCGTCTGCAGCTGCTGGGTGATCTCTATGACAAGTTGCAGCAGTTAAACCCAATTGATCCCCACAATGAAGCGGTGACACAACAGCTAACCGGCGACTACAGTGACTTTTTACAGCGCTGTAAAGAGGGGGATAACACCCTGAGTCAACTGCAACCGGGACGCTTTCTGATTAACGGCCATGCGACCGACAACGCATTACTGCAATTTCTGCCACTCATTAATACGCCGACCCGAACCCCAAAACAGTTAGAGAAGAGCAGCCGCGAGAGCTACTATCGTGTCTATGAAGCGCGCTATAACAGCTATGTCGACAGGGTTGTCCGCCCCTTTTATAAACGCTATTTTTCCGATATTAACCGCCAGGTTGTTCTGGTTGACCTGATTAATGCTGTCAATGGCGGGGCACCCTATATGGATGATATGGTGCAGGCGCTGACCAATATTAGCGACTGCTACGCCTATGGCGAGAACAGCCTGCTCGCATCGCTCTTTAAGTTTCATATGAAGATCGATAAAGTGATCTATGTTGCCTCAAAAGCAGATCAGGTCATTAGTAAAGACCATGAGGCGCTGCGGCATCTGTTGGGGGATACGGTTAACCGTGCGCTTAAAAATGCCGCCTACGAGGGGGTGCATCCAGCGCTTGAGGTGATTGCTGCGGTACGCAGCTCGCATGAGGTCAAACATCAAGGCGAGATGGCGATTACTGGTCGCGATTGCCAGGGGACGAACATTGGTTATATCAATCCGCAGATCCCGCACCATATACCTGCAACACGGGCAGAGTATGAGCACTTGGCTGCCTGGAAAATTCCCCGCTTAAGCCCACCGGCAGGCGTTAACCTTAATGCCGGGGAGTCACTACCCCATATTCGCATGGATACGCTGTTGGAGCAGCTATTGGGAGACTGGTTAAATGAGTAATCCGGCCGCTCCCCGTAGCGGTGGTTATATCGAGCTGCCGAAGCGCTCCGATCCGCAGGATCATAAAGTTCGTTACGGCGGACTATTTACGCCCGAGGCAGAGGAGCTCCCTGAACAACCGCCGCAGGCGATTACCCACCATGAAGATGAAACGACCGCGCCAATCGATTTACAACAACTAACCGCCACAGCGATACCCGGTCTCAGACTGCTGATCAGCACTATCGGGCTGTTATTGTTGTCACTGTTACTAATTGATCTTGCTGAATTAAGCATCTCCCTGTGGCAGCGTCACTGGAGTCTTGGCGCCCTGGTTGGCACCCTTAGCACTCTAATGCTGTTCTCGGCACTCTATATGCTTTGGTCATGGCGTCACAATCGCGACAAACTGACTACCTTGACCCTGTTTCAGCAGCAGTGCGAAGAGCTGATGCGGCATCAATCCCAGAGTCGCGGCGATAAAATTTTTCGTCTGGCGCTAGAAGAGCTTACCCTTTTTTATGCCGGCAAGCCGCATCTGGAGGGGTATCAACGTGCCTTGGATAGTGCCCCTGACTATCTTAATGATCGCGAACTGATCCATCATCTGGATCTAAACTATTTTCAGAAGCTGGATAGTGTGGCACAACAGCTGATTAACCGCTCGGCACTACAGGCAGGGGTGGCGGTCGGATTGAGTCAGTGGGCCTCTACCGATGCGCTGTTAACCTTGTGGAACAATATGCGAATGCTTGAGCAGGTGGCGAAAATTTATGGTATTCGCCCGAGCCTGCGCAATAAAATGACGCTTCTTGGACGTGTAATTTTAAATATCGGTTTCTCCTACAGCTCGCAAATTGCTGCGGATCATCTCAGTATGGTGATCTCGGCAGGTATTATGCCAAAGGCTATTTCGAGTGTCGCACAGGGTATTACCAGTGCGCTTTTTACCAAACGGATTGGCCTCATTGCCATTAAACTCTGCCGCCCCGTTCCCCGTCAGTTAAATGATGAGAGCGAACTCAGGCAGACCGCAAGTCAGGTAGTGAAAAGATTGTTAACCGCTTATCGCAAAGTGGGTTAATTATAGAGATTACTAATATGCATTAGTTAATTTTAAGTAATTTGCTAAATAGCTAGAAATGCCGAATATGAGTGTATTAAAGGCTAATTTTTGTTAGGTTAGAAGATTTCCAATTATGACGTGTTGTTTTTTTAAACCACTTTTTTATTTATTTGGTATTCTATGATTCCCATTTAATAGCAATCTTACATGAGTATCGTTATGCACTTGATTGAACAAAAAATTATTCAAAAAAATAACAACTTTAATATTATACGATTAACTGCTGCAATACTGGTATTATTCAGTCACTCTTACCCTATATCAGGGGCTCAAGGTGAATTTTTTGCTTCTACATGGGGTATAGATACAGGAGGTGGCATTGGAGTTTCCATCTTTTTTATATTAAGCGGATTTCTTGTTACCCGATCATTAACTTACTCAGGTAGCGTTCGTAAATATATTTGGTCGCGATTCTTGCGCATATTTCCGGCGCTCATTGTGGTAATATTATTAACTGTTTTTATCTTTGGCCCAGTTAACTCTGATCAAACATGGCGTCAATACTTTTCCTATCCAGAAACTTACAATTATATTAAGAATATTTTTCTTTTTCCTCTTCATTATAGCTTGCCTGGAGTTTTTGTTGGAAATCCAATGAGTAGTGTAAATGGTTCTTTATGGACGCTACCTGTAGAAATCATAATGTATTCCATATTACTGTTGTTATATTCTACGATACGACTTAATAAGGTTACGGCAATATTTGTTTTTTCACTTTTCTTTATCGGTTACGTTACCGCTAGTTATTACTATCAACTTAACTGGGATAATCAAGGTGCAAATTTACTGCCTGGGGTTGATCTATTTATTTTTTTGAAGCTCGGCCTACCTTTTTTTATTGGCTCGCTTACCTATTTTTTTAGAGATTATCTTCAAATCAGGTTAGATTATTTCTGGATGGCGTGCTTTGGACTACTGCTCGCCCCTTACATAAAAACACTCGGCTTTATTATATTTTTATTTTCACTTACTTACTTAGTGATTTTTATTGCTTTTATGGATTTTGATTTAACTAAGTATACAAGTAAGATTGGTGATCTTTCATACGGAATGTATATATATGCCTTTCCAGTGCAGCAAAGTCTTGTTTATTACTCAGATAAAACGCTGTCTGTTTCCGAGCTAACTATCTACGCTTTAGCGATCACTTCAGTTTTCGCATATCTATCTTGGCATCTTATAGAAAAAAAGATGCTTAATTATAAATCATTTGTAAAATAACATACTCAAATAAAAACAGATCAATCTGCTAGTGCTGGATAGGACTTAAGTTGACCGCCATGGCGTGGCAAAGTGATCGCAAGGGTATCGGGGATCTCTCTGACTACCGCGATCTTTACCTGTTTATTGCGTCCAGTCTCTCCGCTTAAAATGGTCACTGAACTTTTAGTGACGCCAAAGGCGTCTGCCAAAAAACCGATTAACTGGCGGTTAGCGCGTCCCTCCAGCGGTGGTGCGGTGAGGCGTAGGCGCAGCCGCGACGGCGCACCACTCTCATTATAAATATCAAGAAACTGATCGCAGCTGGCGCGCGGTTGCAAGCGTAAATTGAGTATCAGATCTTCTCCCTGCCAGCGGTACCAGTGGAGATGATCTAATGGTGCTAATGCAGCGGATAGTTTAGCCAAGCAGATAACGTAGCGGCGGGATGAGAGCCATCTTCAGCATTTGCAGTGCCAGAAGCACCGCTAAAGGGGAAAGATCGATGCCCGATATCGCGGGAATGTAACGCCGTGCCGGGCGTAACAGCGGGGCGTTCAGGGTGGCTAGCAGGGCAGTTAGGGGATGGTGGTCAGCCATCGGATTAACCCAGCTCATTAACGACTGAACGATGATTGTCACCATAAAAATATTAAACAGCAGTGCCACTATTTCAACGATAGAGAGTAGCAGAAGCGCTACCGGAGAGAAGGTGCCACCGCCCATTAGATGCATTAGTAACAGAGCGATAAATTGCAAAGCCAGTGCCAGCACCAGTGCCGCCATATCAACACCAAACCATCCGGGAATGTAGCGGCGCAGGGGAAGCAGGGCAGGGCTGGTTAATTTGACAATAAATTGCGACATCGGATTGTAGAAGTCGGCGCGCACCCACTGCAGTAAAAAGCGCAACATCACCAGCATGATATAGAGATCAAAGAGGGTGACTATCAGAAACTGCAAAGGTGAGAGCAGTAGCTGGCTCATTTTGCCTTATCGCCGAGTTCGTCACCTAACTGACGCGCACGATCACGTGCAGCGGTGAGTGCACTGGTGACTAACGCCTGCAGGCCGCCACTCTCAAAGACCTGAATGGCACGCTCTGTGGTTCCTCCCGGTGAGGTGACTTGACGCCGCAGTGTCGCGCAACTCTCATCACTCTCCAGCGCCATCTTTGTTGCCCCAAAGGCTGTTTGCAGCGCTAACAGACGGGCGGTCTCGGCACTAAGTCCTAGAGATTCTCCGGCGAGTTGCAGCTCTTCGATAAACAGAAAAAGGTAGGCCGGACCACTTCCTGAGAGTGCGGTCACCGCATCGAGATCAGGCTCTTTCTCAACCCAGAGGGTTAAACCCACCGATCGCATAATCGCTTCCGCCTGTTCACGCTGACGCTTGCTGACATGGGTGTTGGCATAGAGGGCGGTCGCACCGGTACGAATCATTGCTGGGGTGTTAGGCATGGTACGCACCACCGCCACCTTGTCACCTAACCAGTTAGCGATATGGCTGGCACGAATGCCCGCTGCAATGGAGATGATTAGGGGTATCTGGAGTTGCACAATTTCACTAATTTCATGACAGACATCAGCAATAACCTGAGGCTTTACAGCAAGAATGACGACATCAACCTCCTCAACCAGACGCCGATTATCCTCAATAGGGGTGATGCCAAAGCGGTGGTGGAGGAGGGTGCTGCGCTCAGAATTACTGTCGCTGACACGGATCTGTTCTGACACGACGCCATCCTCAAGCAACCCCCCGATTAGGCTGGCAGCCATATTGCCACCGCCAATAAAACCGATAGTCAGATGCTCCATGAGAACTCCTTGTAGATGTGCTGTAAACTAATAAGTGAATAGGTGAAAAGCAATGCGCAGTGCTCTACCAGTCGGGTAAAGCACTGCAAAAAAGAGTCACACAGGGCGACGCTGATGCGGCTGCACCCGTGAGGTAAGCAGTCTGTCCGCCTCCTCTGTTGGGAGTTGCTGTTGTGCTTCATTAACCAGGGGCAACTCATAATCGTTCCAGCCCCGCACACCAGTTTTTAAGGAGCAGACATGGGTAAAACCGATCTCCAGCATCACATCAGCCGCGAGAACGCTACGGTAGCCTGAACGACAAATTACCACAATTTCACGGTCACGACCGTTAACTAACAGTGGTTCGGTCTCTTCGTAGTTCCACTCACAGGCCGATTCCAAAATGCCGCGCGGGACATTGATGGAGCCGCTAATATGGAGTTCGGCAAACTCGTAGGGTTCACGCACATCAAGCAGCAGCAACTGCGGATTAGCAACAATAAGCTCCTCGAGATCCCATGGAAATACCTCTTTAACCCGTTGCAGCGCCTGAGCAATAAGATCTTGAAATTTTTTCATGAAATCAGTTGGATAACGTCTTTAGTTGTAATCCGTTTCGTAAATAGAGTCAATGATATGAGCAGCAGTAAACCAATCCTCTTCCTGATTACCACCATTAAACTCACGCGAGCAGGCAAGATGATAAGCTGCTTCGGCGATATAGTGATGCCGCTCTTCCGGTGTTAGTTTACGCTTAATGGTTGTGCCGCTTTTTTTGCTCGCCACCTTTTTTGCCGGTGCCTCATTGGTTACTACAGTAGCGCTTGCTGCAGGGGCATCTGCCTTAGCAGCGACACTTTTTTTAGCAACACTCTTTTTTTTGATACTCGTTTTTTTAACAACGGGTGTCGGTTTCTCTTCATTAATCATGCTTTTCTCCATTATCAGTGGGGGTTAAGTGGGGAAACGGTTGCTTAATCATCTCTTGATAAAGCATATCATAGCGACGCGCACTTTCGCGCCAGCTATAGTCATGCTGCATGGCATTACGTTGTATCTGTTGCCACAGCCAGGGTTGATGGTAGAGCGCTAATGCTTCACCCAACGTCCAGCGTAGCTGCTGTGGATTCGCTTCGTCAAAAATGAAGCCGCTTGCCGTGCCATCGTTTATTGTGGCTTCGTTACTATGAATAACGGTATCAGCAAGACCACCGGTAAAACGCACCAAAGGCGGCGTGCCATAACGTAAACTAAAGAGTTGGTTGAGACCACAAGGTTCAAAGCGCGAGGGCATGACAAAAATATCGGCCCCCGCTTCGATTAAGTGTGCAAGTGTCTCGTTATAACCAACAACCAGAGCAATTTTATCGGGATAGGCTAGTTGCAGTTTGCGAAGTTGTGACTCAATCCAGTGACTGCCTGTCCCAAGAAAAGCGATTTGTACCTCTTCACTACTGAGTAGATCAGGAATAATCTCAATAAACAGGTCGATTCCCTTTTGTCCGACAAGGCGACCGATACTCCCGAGTAGCGGGATATCACGGTTCATCGGCAATCCTAACTGCTGTTGCAGGGCAATTTTATTACCCTGTTTCAGATGCAGGCTATCTGCGTTGTAATGGGCAGCAATATGCGGATCGGTTTCTGGATCCCAGACATGATAGTCAATGCCATTAATAATGCCACTCAACTCGCTTCGCCGACTGTTTAATAGACCGTCTAAACCGTAACCAAACTCCGGTGTGCAGATCTCTTCAGCATAGGTAGGACTGACCGCATTAATCCGGTCAGCGTAAAACAGGCCACCCTTGATAAAAGAGAGGTCATTATAAAATTCCAGACCTTCAGCGCCCCAAAGTTGATGCGGCAAGTTAAGTCGATGAAACATCTCACCAAAAAACCGCCCCTGGTAGGCAAGGTTATGAATCGTAAAGAGGGTCGCGGGACGTGGCTCCTCCAGACTCAGCAGTGCGGGCACTAACCCTGTTTGCCAATCGTTGCAATGAACGATATCCGCCTTCCAGCTTAAGCCGACTCGCCCCATTGCCACCTCGACAATAGCACGACAAAACAGTGCGAAACGCTCCGCATTATCGTGCCAGTCGGTGCCGCTATCATTTAGGTAGGGGTTGCCATCACGATCAAAATAGGGTGGGAAATCAACCAAAATCAGGGGCAGCTTTTCACCCGGGAGCGTCGCTGCCAAGAGTCTAACCTTGTCGGCGGTGGCCGCGATGGTAAAGTTGGCAATCACCTCGACCTGATCGAGTTTTTGCAATAACGGTCGGTAGGCGGGCATAATCAGACGAACATCATCACCCAATTCGGCCAATGCGGCGGGCAAACTCCCCGCCACATCACCAAGACCGCCGGTTTTAATCAGCGGATGCGCTTCACTGGCAGCAAAAAGTACATGTTTCACAGACAGTTACTCCGGTGCTAACACCACAGCAGCAAGCGGGGGAAGATCAATTAGGGCAGAGTAGGGCTGATCCATCCAGGGCTTCTCCTCGGCAACAATACCCAGCGCATTACCCATGTTGCTACCACCATAATACTCAGAATCGGAGTTAAGCAACTCAATAAAGCGGCCACTGCTAGGCAGACCGATGCGGTAACCGTTACGGGGAACCGGAGTGAAATTCATCGCGATAATTGCGACTTCGCCCTGATCACCTTTGCGAATATAACTGAGAAGTGAGTGCTCTGTATCGTTGCAGTCAAGCCACTGAAAACCACCGCCATCGAAATCATAACGATGCAGGGCTGGCGCATTGCGATAGATGCGGTTGAGATCGCGCACCAAGCGCAGTACCCCCTGATGTGAGGTAAAATCGGTAAGCCACCAGTCGAGGCTCTTGGTGCTGTTCCACTCTTCGCTTTGCGCAAATTCACAACCCATAAAGAGCAATTTTTTACCCATCATCGTATACATGTAGGTATAAAGCAGGCGCAGGTTGGCATAACGCTGCCACTCATCTCCTGGCATTTTATAGATCATTGAACGCTTTAAATGCACCACTTCATCATGGGAGAAGGGGAGGATAAAGTTCTCGGTGAAGGCGTAAAGCAGCCCAAAGGTGAGATCGGTATGGTGATGCTTGCGATGCACCGGCTCTTTTTGAATGTAATGCAGGGTATCGTTCATCCACCCCATATTCCATTTCATGGTGAAACCTAAACCACCACTGTCAACCGGTCGTGAAACCATAGGCCAGGAGGTAGACTCCTCAGCGACCATTAGAATTCCCGGGAAGAGATCGTGAATCACCGTATTAAGATGGCGTAAAAAATCGACCGCCTCAAGGTTTTCATTACCGCCATACTGATTGGGAACCCAATCACCGGGCAGGCGTGAATAGTCAAGATAGAGCATAGAGGCAACGGCATCGACCCGTAAGCCATCTATATGAAACTCTTCCAGCCAGAAAATCGCACTGGAGATCAGGAAGTTACGCACCTCATTTCGACCAAAGTTAAAAATGAGGGTACCCCAATCACGGTGTTCACCGCGGCGTGGATCTTCATGCTCATAGAGTGCCGATCCGTCAAAACGGGCAAGCGCAAACTCATCTTTAGGAAAGTGTGCTGGAACCCAGTCCAACAGAACACCAATGCCATGTTGATGACAGAGATCGATAAGAAAACGCAGCTCATCCGGTGTTCCAAAACGACTGGTTGCAGCAAAGTAGCCGGTTGTTTGGTAACCCCAAGAGACATCAAGTGGATGTTCGGTGATCGGCAGCAGTTCGATGTGGGTAAAGCCCATATCGGTAATGTAAGCGACCAGTTGTGAAGCCAGATCACGATAGTTAAGAAATCCCCCCTGCTCATCCTGACGCCAGGAGCCAAGGTGGAGTTCATAGACGGAGATCGGTGAACTTTGCAGTTTGAAGTCACGCCGTGCCGCCATCCACTGCGCATCTTTCCACTCATAGCTATATAGATTATTGACAATCGAGGCGGTTGATGGACGCTTCTCAAAACGCCGTGCATAGGGATCTATTTTAACTGCAACATGGCCACTTTGAAGATTTCGTAGTTCAAACTTATAGAGGCTTTTTTCGCTAAGCCCGGGAATGAAAAGTTCCCAGATCCCACCGCCGCCACGGGATTGCATCGGATGCGCACGACCATCCCAACGGTTAAAATCACCAACCACACTTACCCGTTCGGCATTAGGCGCCCAGGTTGCAAAATGAACCCCGCTAATGCCATCAATGGTTTTAAGGTGGGCGCCCAGAAAGCGATAGCTATGGTAGTGGCGTCCTTCGCCAAAGAGGTGGAGATCAAAATCGCCGATTTGTGGTGTAAAGGTATAGGGGTCGATATAGCTGCCCTGTTGGTCCCAGCTATCAAGGAAGGAGAGTCGGTAGTGACGCGGAATCGTACTGGCATCGCCACGCCAGCTAAAAAGATCGGTCATGCCAAGGCGCGTCATCGCATGGCTATTACCCTGCTCATCCTCAAGAAAAAGGCGTGCCGTTGCGGGTCTGAAGACGGTAATCACAGTCTCTAAACCGTCCTGGTGTCGTCCAAGCACGCTTAGCGGGTTATGATGGCTCGCTGCCACGATGCGTTGCAGATCATTTGAGAGCGAGATATTTTTTTCAGTTTGCGGTTTCATCGGTTCCATAAGTGGATCATAATATCATGCAGTGCCGTTGTCCTCTTTTTTATTCCTGTTTTTGCAAAAAAGGTGATCTACCCTGAAATTGCGCGTCGCAACTTTTGCCCTTATCAACCTCTTCTGGTACGGTATTAATTGCTATCTGCCAGGTCAATGTCCTGATTTCTTATTGTGTAACTGTTTTGGAGTCTCTCATGTCAAATAATAAGCCTTCCCGTTTCGTTAGCCAACTCACCGGTGAAACTCTGGCGCTCATTCTCGCTGGTGGTCAAGGTTCCAGACTAAAAGGGCTGACTCAGTGGCGTAGTAAACCGGCTGTTCCTTTCGGCGGTAAGTTCCGAATTATTGACTTTCCTTTATCTAATTGTATTAACTCGGGTATTCGCCGTATCGGTGTGCTTACCCAGTATAAGGCGCACTCGCTGCTGCGCCACTTGCAACAGGGCTGGAGTTTTCAGCGTATCGAGTTAGGGGAGTTTGTTGAACTCCTGCCTGCGCAGCAGCGCCACGGTAATCTTTGGTATGAGGGGACAGCCGATGCCGTTTTCCAGAACATTGATATATTGCGCATGCACCGCTCGGAGTATGTTCTTATTCTTGCAGGGGATCATATCTACCAGATGGATTACGGCATGATGCTTGCCGAGCACGCCCGCCGCGGTGCTGATCTGACTATCGCCTGCATTGAGGTCTCCCTTGAAGAGGCAAAATCCTTCGGGGTGATGTCGGTTGATGACAATTTACGGGTGGTCGGTTTTGATGAGAAACCCGCGCATCCCAGACCGTTACCCAATAACCCGGCAAAAGCGATGGCCTCTATGGGCGTCTATATTTTTGATACCCAGTTTCTCTATGATCAATTGATTCGTGATGCGGATGACCGTAACTCGACCCATGATTTTGGAAGAGATATTATTCCTGCGGTTATTGATAGCTACGAGGTCTGCGCCTACCCCTTCGGGAACTCCGGGACACCGCTTGACTCCTACTGGCGTGATGTTGGAACGGTCGATGCTTACTGGCAGTCGAATATGGAGCTGGTAGGGATCAGCCCTGAACTCAATCTTTATAACCGTGACTGGCCGATCTGGACCTATCAGGAGCAGTTGCCGCCGGCAAAGTTTATTTTTGATGATGATAACCGCCGTGGAATGGCGGTGGATTCGATGGTCTCCGGCGGCTGTATTATTTCGGGTGCAAAATTAAAGCGTTCGTTACTCTTCTCCAATGTCACCATTCACTCCTATACAACTATTGAGGATTCAGTGGTTCTGCCTGATGTGGAGGTTGGGCGTCACTGTCGCATTAAAAAAGCGATTATCGACCGCTGGTGTAAAATTCCTGAAGGGACGATTATCGGTGAAGATCCGGTGGAAGATGCCAAACGCTTTCACATCTCCGCTGACGGGGTCGTGCTTGTCTGCCCTGAAATGTTAGGTCAGGAGGTGCACTTTGTCCGCTGAGGGCCGCCCACTTCGAGTTGTTCTGCTGTGGCACATGCATCAACCTCACTATCACGATAACACCAGTGGTATCTATCAACTCCCCTGGACCTATCTGCACGCCATTAAAGATTATATCGACATGGCGGCAATTATTGAGTCGGTACCCGGTGCCCGCGCTGTCTTTAACTTTGCGCCGACCTTAATTGAGCAGCTTGATGATTATGGCAAATGCATTAAAGCGTATCTGCGCAGCAATCAGCAACTGCCCGATCCACTGTTGCAGGCGTTGGTAAATGAGAAACACCCTGTCAGTAATCGTGCCCGCTTAAAGTTAATTACCGATGCTTTAAAGGCCAACCGTGCGCGTTTAATTGACCGTTTTCCTGCCTATCGCAAGTTGGCGGATATTGCCGTGCTTGCCGAACACGACCCGCTGATGACTCCCTATTTAAGTGATACCTTCATTACCGATCTGCTGGTTTGGTATCACCTCGCCTGGATCGGGGAGACGGTTCGTCTTGAGAGTCCGCTGGTCGCGGAACTCATGGAGAAGGGGCATGGATTTTCGCTTACTGAGCGGCGTCAGCTACTTGCCCTCATTGGTGAGCTCATTAATGGCATTGTGCCGCGTTATCGTAAGTTAGCAGAAGCGGGTGCGATTGAGTTATCGGTGACCCCCTATGCGCACCCTATCGTGCCGCTACTGCTCGATTTTAGTACCACACTGGAGGCAATGCCTCACGCTGAAATGCCCCTGCATGGCAACTACCCCGGTGGTCTTGAGCGCTCGCATTGGCACTTTCGTGAAGGGTTAAAGGTTTTTGAACAGCACTTTGGTTTTACGCCTAGCGGCTGTTGGCCCTCAGAGGGGAGCGTTTCAGATGCCACGGTTAAAATGGCAGAAGAGTATGGCTTTCGCTGGATTGCCTCCGGCGAGACGGTGCTACGCAACAGCATGCATCACTCGCAACTACCCGGTGATACACCACTGCATCAACGTTTTCGGCTCTGCGGAACCACGATTAGTCAATTTTTTCGTGATGATGGTTTTTCTGATGCCATCGGCTTTCGCTACTCTAACTGGGATAGCCATGATGCGGTTGGTGAGTTAATTCATAATCTTCATAACATTGATGCTTTACCGGGCGACAGGGTGGTACCGATTATTCTCGATGGTGAAAATGCCTGGGAGTACTATCCGGAGAACGGCTACCATTTTTTAACCCAGCTCTATCAACGACTGGTGGCCGATCCACGACTGGAACTAACCACCTTCAGTGACTGCCTTGATTCGGAGATGACACAGGAGTTAACCCATCTGGTTCCCGGAAGCTGGGTCTATGGCACCTTCTCTACATGGATAGGCTCGAAGGATAAAAATCGTGGCTGGGATCTTCTCTGTGAAGCTAAAAACCGCTTTGATTCGCTAGTAAAAAGTAGGGTGATTACCAGTGAAAAACGCTATGCCATAGAGAAACAGCTGGCGATATGTGAAGGTTCGGACTGGTTCTGGTGGTTTGGTGACTACAATCCGTCCGGTTCAGTCGCTGATTTTGACAGACTCTATCGTCTGCATCTGCATAAACTTTATGAGATGATGGGCATTGCTCCCCCTGAAGAGTTAAATGTAACGATATCGATGGGAAATAGGCATGCAACGGGTGATGAACCGGCGACCGGCGGTGTCATGCGTCAGGGAAAAGCGTCGTGAGTTTAGTTCCGGTAAGTCCGTTACAGCAGCGGCAAGCAGGTGTCTTACTTCACCCGACCTCCCTTCCTGGTGAGGGTGCCCAAGGTGTGTTGGGTGATGATGCAATCCATTTTATTGACTTTCTGTCAGCCTCACGGCAATCAGTCTGGCAGATTTTACCGCTTGGCCCGACCCATGAAGATGGCTCACCCTATCAAAGCTACTCGGCTTTTGCAGGAAACCCTAGGCTTATCTCGTTAAAGAAGCTACAGGAGTGGTTACCCGGCGCTTATCATACAGACGATCTTGATGCGGCAATTAATGCGCTGCACCACTTTTTAGAACAACCAGAGGGGAGCGCACTTAAACGAAAGTTTGACCAGTTCCTTTTAGAGCAGAAACACTGGTTGGAAGATTACGCCCTGTTTATGCTCATTAAAGAGATGCAGGCGCAAAAAGGGTGGTTTGACTGGCCACAACCACTCCGGGATCGTCAACATTTAGCCCTTTGTCATCTGCAACAACATCATGACGATCATCTGCAGTTTATCCGCTTGCAGCAATTCTGCTTTTATCAGCAGTGGAACGCCGTTAAAAAGATCGCCAATACAAAGGGGATCTCCATTTTTGGTGATATGCCCATATTTGTCGCCCATGATAGCGCCGATGTCTGGGTTAACCGTTCGTTATTCAAACTTGATGGCGAGGGACGGCCAACGGTTGTTGCTGGTGTTCCCCCTGACTACTTCTCAGCAACCGGACAGCGTTGGGGGAATCCTGTTTATGACTGGCGGGTGCATGCCCTTGACGGGTACCGTTGGTGGGTGATGCGGCTTCAACATCAATTGAAACTATTTGATTTGGTGCGCATTGACCATTTTCGAGGTTTCGAGGCGTGCTGGGAGATCCCTGTCAGCGAGAAGACCGCAATTCATGGCAAGTGGGTTGTAAGCCCAGGAGAGGCGCTATTTACCCGCCTTTATCAGGAGATTCACCCCCTGCCGCTCATTGCCGAAGATCTCGGCACGATCACTAAAGAGGTGATTGCCTTACGCCAGAGATTTGCGCTGCCGGGGATGAAAATCCTGCAGTTTGCCTTTGATGGTAATAATGACAACCCCTATCTGCCTCATAATCATGAAAAAAACTCGGTGATCTATACCGGTACCCATGATAATGACACCACCGTAGGGTGGTATAACAACCTCAGTAGTGAAGAGCAGCAACGCATCTATCGTTATCTTGGCTGGCCTACCCTATCAATGCCCACACCACTCATTATGAGTTGTTACGCATCCGTTGCACGCTTGGCTGTCGTACCGATGCAAGATCTGCTTGAACTCGGTGGTGAATCACGCATGAACACGCCGGGAACCACCCAAGGGAACTGGCAATGGCGTTTTGCATGGCATGATATTCCCGGAGATTTAAGTGAGCGTCTGGCACAGATGGTAGAACGCTATCAACGTGGTTGAGGCTTAGCGGGGGATAAAGCGCCGCCAGAGTGTGCCTGCCAAAATCGGCAGGAGTTCATGGCGGCGTAGGCGTGGTCGTGAGAAGGGGTGGGGTTGCTGGCGTAACTTTTTAACTAAACGCCAAGCCGCTCCTTCAATTAGCCCCATCTCCACCCCAAACCGCCCCTTAAGTCGTGGTACCAGTACCGCTGCCTGGGTCAGCAGCGACTCAATATAATCAAGCTGCGCATCGAGTAGTTGGCATAGCCCGGGATGATTTTGTCGCTCAGCAAAAACAGCCTCATCAACCTGCCACTTTAATAACTCACTCTCAGGCAGGTAGATTCGTCCCCGCTGATGGTAATCTTCACCGATATCCTGATGAAAATTAATCAGCTGAAGCGCCGTACAGAGTGCGTCGGAGGCGGCGATATTCACCTCATGACTGCTCTGATTCAGATGTAGCAATAGTCTCCCTATCGGATTTGCCGAGAGGCGACAGTAATTAAGCAGTGCCTCCTGATTAGGGTAGCGACTCATGGTGACATCCTGACGAAAGGCAGCAATTAGATCAAAGAACGGCTCTAAGGGGAGGGCGAACTGATCGATTGTGCTATACAGCGCGATAAACAGATTGTCGTCACACTCCCTGGTTGTTAGCGCCTGCGCCATGAGGTTAAGCGCCTGCAGTCGCTCAGCAGCGGTATAGTTTCCCTCATCAGCCCAGTCATCCGCACGTCTGGCAAAGCTGTAGATAACACTAATTGGTCGACGTAATCGCGCTGGCAGTAAGCGTGAGGCGACAGGAAAGTTTTCATAATGGTCAGCAGCCACTGTTTTACAGTGCAAATAGGCACGCTGAAGAGAGCGTTGAGTCATGGAGGGGAGTATACCCGCAAAGGTTAAATAAAGTAGTGGTGTAATAGTGTCTGAGTAAAGCCGGTACGCAGGTAAAAACCGCGCGGATTGGTGCTCAGTTCACTGCCATCGGGCCCCAGCGCAGCTGTACGACTGCGTGCATTGGCTGCCTTGGGACGGATTTGCAGTAGGGTACCGTGATGGGCGGTGATCCGCTCAACCTCACCACTCCAGATAAGCTCCATCAGTTCTAACCAATCCTGCTGTAGCTGTGTCGCTTGTTCTGGTGACGGGCTCCAGATAAACGGTGTGGCAAAGCGGCGCTCACCAAGGGGGATATGACGCGGGGCGATAACCGGCACCCACAATACCCGAGCGAGTTTGTGACAAAGCCAACTCTCCTCCCACTTAGTCGAAAGGAGATCACCCAAAGGAACGTGACAAATATAGGTGCTTTCAAGTGGCGTACCCTGTTCGTTAAGCGGTATGCTCTTTAGTTCGATCCCTAAGTGGGGAAAATCCGGCTCTGGTTTAGACATTGCTGAAGCGCCTAGCGCCAACTCCAGAAGATCACCCACCCACCCCTTATGATGATTAAGATTCTTAGGCATTGTCATGCCAACCATCGCCGCAACCTCAGCAATTGAGAGGCCGGCCAATCGTTGCGCACGAGCCAAAAGTATCTTTTCACTTGCTGGCGGTAAAGGGAGGAGGGGAGTAAGATTCAAATAATAGACGCGGCGCGTTTTCAGTTATAGTAGATCAGATAGATGGTCTATTTTATCACGTTCCCTTGTTCTTTTCTTTATCAAACGGAGAATCATTGTATGAAAAAAACATTGTTAATCACGACGTTAGTAACTTCAACCCTGCTGCTGTGCGGTAATAGCACAAGCTATGCAGAGGGTTATTTCAGTGCTGCTGATGAACGCAACAGCGTGGCTGCTGAAGTTAGCGAACCTGCCCGCATACTTCAAGGCGGCATTACTGCCATCACCCAGTTTACACAGCAACAGGGCGATGCCGCGCAATTACGCGAGTTTCTAACGCGAGAGGTTTTGCCACAATTCGATTTTGCACAGATGGCCTCGTTAGCCGCCGGACCGTTACGCCGCCAGTTAGACCCCGCGCAGCAGCAACGACTCATTACCTTAATTAGCGAAGAGTTTACCGAGACAATGGTCAGTCGTTTAGCGACACTGCATCAAAGTGAGATCACCTATCTGCCGCCAAAAGAAGATCGACATGGCATGGTAACCTTGGCGTTGCGGGCAAATAGCCAAAACCGTCCCCCCATTGTCGTTGCCTTTAAACTGCATCGTACCGCCAAGGGCTGGAAGATTTTTGATGTCGCCGCAAACGGCGCGAATGCTGTCGGTTATTTTCGGGAAAAGATCGCTCAAGAGGTGCGTGCAGGCGGCATTAACAAGCTCTTAAGTCATTAAAAACTTAATGGTTTTTGTCTTGCCCCTGGCGTCGGTAGTAGTGACAGGGGCAGACACTGCAGCGATAACGCAGGCAGATGTAGACCACAAATACCGCCAATAAAGCGATAAGGCCAAAAGCAGTGAGTGTTGCAGAGTCAATAATCATTTTTGGCAGGGGAAGTTAAGGTTAACGCTATGCTTTTTTAGCGGCAGCGAGACCCTTCAGTCCATTTTCTAGATAGAATGCTTCAAAGCCGCGTTCATTAAGTAAAAATGTCGCTGCAGAACTGCGTCT
The DNA here is from genome assembly GCA_015231435.1 of Gammaproteobacteria bacterium. GTDB lineage: Bacteria > Pseudomonadota > Gammaproteobacteria > Thiohalomonadales > Thiohalomonadaceae > JADFYS01. Next base: position 37,662 of record JADGBN010000001.1, on the reverse strand, counting down.
GCCAGTATCACAAAGCAAGATATACTTTTTGGTTTTATCAAACTGCTGCATCTTGATGCGTAACATAAAAAGCGGAATATTAAGGCTGCCTTTAAGGTTGGAGTGGTTAAACTCACTCTCAAGACGAACATCGATAAGCACTGCACGTTCTTCACGGACCAAGCGCTTCATCTCCTCGAGATCGACATTTTTAAGAATAGGGGTGCGCAGCAACTCTTCAAAATCATTTTTAGCCAGCCGCATTAGGCTACCCTCACTGGTCATGGTGACCGTGGCGTTGCGCACACTCTTTGAGACCAGCGCCTCTTCACCAAATCCCATGCCAGCATGCAGCTCCGCAAGACGAATATCTTTGCCTGACTTGCCACGAACTGTGACTTCACAGTTCCCTTTCTTAATAAAGTAGTAGTAGTCACCTTCATCGCCCTGGGCGATCACCACATCACCCTGGCTATAGGATTCTGACTCCATACGCATAAAAATTTTCTGGATATTGCTTGGCGGAATACGGCGAAACAACTCAAGTTTGAGCATGCTGGACATCCAGTCACCCTCATCGTCATCACCGTCATCGGCCTTAATTTCTGAAACAGCATAGCTGGCACTCTGATCCCAGGTAAGCAGCATATCTAAAAGATTGTTATCAACCTTTAGATACTTAATGTCACTTTTGGCCAGTGCTGAGGCGCTACGCGGTTGATTATTATCCAGCGGGTGCTTAGCCTCCGGGGAGTCGGCGCTAATAAGCAGCTCTTTACCATTCTCGTAGAGGAGGAAAACAGAGCCTTCGATGAGGTAATAAGAGATTGAATCACTCTGATTGCGGCGAAAGAGTGTCTTGTCGCGCTTCAGCTCTTCAACGGATGCCTTCGTTGAGAGATCGCGCAGGTTCTCATGCGTCAACCCCTGAAGCGGGACAAACTTTTGCAGTATGGAGAAATCGACAGCCATTGAGTCCGTTGTGTGCGTTAAAAATCAGTTAGCAGATTGGGGTATGTACTGGGTCAATTATATCCCGCAATTTATGTAATTGCGAAGCTATTTATAACAGCAACTCAGGGTTAACCCCAATATTCTTGAGATATGCATTAGTTCGCATAATGCATATTATGTTAAGTTGACGAAATAGCCGCCTATTTCCTATTTCCTATTCCGCCAAGGTATTATCGCCAACGCTTAGCTCTCTTATCTCGCCAACTTCCAGATCTGCTGGGGTTTTAAGGCGGATGTAGTTTGTGGTTAGTCCCGTCGTACCAGACTCAGACAAAACCTTAAAAGTTTTTCCGTAGCAGCCTTTAATAAATGTTTTACGCATACGAGACCCTAAATCACGCACCTGCTCGGCTCGTGCTTTGGCAATTGCAGAGTGTTGCAAACCAAACGGTGCTTCTGCTGCGGGTGTCCCTTCTCTTGGCGAATAGGGAAAAACGTGAAGTTTGGCAAACGATATCTCCGCTAACAGCGCCATACTCTGCTGATGCGCCAACTCATTTTCACCAATAAATCCGGTAATCACATCAGCTGCCAGCGCTACATCGGGGCGTACACGACGGGCAGACTCAGCAATCAACCGCACCTCATCAACGCCATGACCACGTTGCATCGCCTGCAACGTGGCAACTGAACCGCTCTGTAATGACAGATGCAGATAGTCACAAAGACGCTGATCTGCAAAGAGATCAAAAAATGCCGGTTGCAGATATTGCGGCCCCAAGGATGAGAGCCGAATTCGGGGGATCTGCGTCTGTTGCAGTATCGCTTCGAGTAGAAAAGCTAAACGGCTCTCCTCACCATGATTACTGTCACGACATCCCCAGGCAGCTAAATTGATGCCCGTTAACACAATTTCAGCAATACCTGCAGCCTCCGCCGCTTTAATCTCCTCTATTATCGCACTCAAGCTACGACTGTGATGCTCACCCCGGGCTATGCGGGTAATACAAAAACGACAGCGATTGTCACAGCCACTTTGAATAGAGATCGCTAAACGGGTTCGCTGACCACTATTTGCTGACCAGGCGATGGTGTGATCATCTAGGAGATCTTCAATGGCCAATGCCTGCAACAGCGCCTTCTCGTCGCCAACAACTTGAAATTTTTCATTATCACGATACTTAACCTGCCAGTTTTGGGGGTTTACCCTGGCGCTGCATCCCGTCAGATAGACAGGGAGATCGCGCCGCAGATGACGTGAAACCTGTTGCTGTGATTTACGATCTGCCTCTGCTGTCACGGTACAGCTATTGACGATTACAATGTCGGCATCCGCCTCATGGTTTACGACCAGATGACCGGAAATTTCCAGTGCCCGCGAGATGCGACCAGAGTCAATCGCGTTGACCTTACAACCTAATGTTTTTATAAAGAAGTTCAAATAAGTTATTGAATTAATATAATTAAAATAAATCGCTAATGATTCTAAAGGTGCTTTAAACTACTTTGTGAGGTTGTGTCTCTCTCCCCTACAACGTAAACTTATCACTATTTTTAATATCACTTCGCGGAAACAATCATGCAGAGAAAGAAGATAGCACTAATCGGCGCAGGACATATCGGCAGTATGTTAGCGATGATGATCACGCAGGCACAACTGGGCGATATCGTTCTTCTTGACCTGCCAGAAAAACTTAACTCCTCACAAGGGAAAGTTCTCGATATTCTCGCGCTTCGGGCTCATGCCAAAAGTGATATTGAACTGACTGCCAGTGCAGATTTTGCGGCAATTAGCGGCGCTAATGTTGTCGTAATAACCGCCGGTATGCCGCGTCGCCCGCACATGACCCGTGAAGATCTCCTTTCAATTAACCTTGCCATTATCACCGCAGTCTCACTAGAGGTCAAAAAGTTTGCGCCTGATGCCTATGTTATTATCTCTACTAATCCCGTTGATACCATGTCACAGGCATTTTATGAACTGACCGGATTTCCCAAAAACCGTGTCATTGGTCTGTCAGGTGCCCTTGATAGCAGTCGCTTTAGAAACTTTGTTGCGCTGGAGACCAACCTCTCCCCCGAAGATGTCGCTTGCCTGGTGATGGGGGGACATGGGCCAACGATGATTCCGATCACCCGCACAGCTACGGTTGGTGGCATCCCGCTTGCGGCAATTATGACCGCTGAGCAGATTAACAAGGTCGTGGAAAGAACACGTGAAGCGGGAACCGAAATTGTCAATCTGCTGGGTGATGGTAGTGCCTACTTTAGCTCTGCCGGCGCTATTTTAGAGATGGTTGAGGCACTAATTTTAGATAAACGCAGAGTGATCTGCTCCTCGGTGCTGTGTCAGGGGGAATATGGGGTAGAGGGGCTTTTTATCGGTGTGCCGGCGGTGCTCGGGGCCAACGGACTGGAGCGTATTATTGAAATAGAGCTCACCCCAGAGGAGCAGGAGATGCTTGATAATACCGTCCATGCAGTTAGCAAGAGCGTGATTACCGCAGGATTAATGCGTTGATGACGGTGCCAGATCACAACACACCGCCTCAAGCGTTAGGACCGCACGAGACCGTTTACGATCTAATCAGTCAAAGCGACGTGAGTTGCGGCAGCTATGCAGGTAGAACGATGGTTCACGTCAAACCTCAGGCACTTACCTTATTGGCTGAAGCGGCAGTTGTTGCGGTATCGCACTTTTACCGAACCTCCCACCTACAGCAACTAAGCAATATCCTTAACGATGAGGAGGCCTCTGATAACGACCGATTTGTTGCCACTGAGCTCTTAAAAAATGCGGTGATTGCCGCACAGGGGGTACTACCCGGCTGTCAGGATACGGGGACGGCGATTGTCATGGCAAAAAAAGGGCAACAAATATGGCTTGATAGCGATCCAGAAGGTGCGGCAATGAGTGATCAGGCCGCGCTGAGCAGTGGCATTGCCGCTGCGTTTGCAAATCATAATTTACGTTACTCACAACTACTGCCAGTCACCTTCTTTGAAGAGAAAAATAGCGGTAATAATCTTCCCGCACAAATTGACATTGAGGCTACGGTTGGTGATAGCTATGATTTTCTTTTTATTACCAAAGGGGGCGGTTCAGCGAATAAAACGTTCCTCTTCCAGGAGACAAAAGCGTTACTAAATCCAGCATCGTTGCGCGAATTTATGAAAGCGAAGCTACCCCTACTGGGAGTCTCCGCCTGCCCCCCTTACCATCTGGCAGTTGTTGTCGGTGGTACCTCCGCCGAAGCTAATTTAAAAATGGTGAAATTAGCCTCGGCGCATTATCTTGATAATCTGCCACTACAGAGTGACGGTAGTGGCGCTGCTTTTCGTGATCCGGCAGTTGAAGCAGAGATTTTAGCGCTTACCCAAGAGCTTGGTATGGGGGCTCAGTTTGGCGGTAAATATTTTGCCCATGATGTGCGCGTTGTTCGACTCCCCCGCCATGGCGCCTCCTGTCCGGTCGGTATTGGAGTCTCCTGCTCTGCCGATCGCAATATATTGGGACGAATTGACCGGCAAGGGATCTGGTTAGAGCGTTTAGAGCACAACCCTGCCCGCTTTTTACCCCAGCAAGGACTCATCAGCAGTCAAACAGCCGCTGCGGTGATCCCTGTCGATCTGCGGCAGCCGATCTCTGCCATTCGAGAACTCCTCTCTCGATATCCGGTAACCACGCGTCTGGCGCTCAGTGGGCCGATTATCGTTGCCCGTGATATTGCCCACGCCAAGCTTAAGGCGTGCCTTGATGCCGGCGAGCCCCTCCCCGACTTTTTTCATCATCATATTATCTATTACGCAGGGCCGGCCAAGCAGCCTGACGGGCTTCCCTCAGGCTCATTCGGACCGACGACGGCGGGTCGCATGGATAGTTATGTTGAACTTTTTCAATCTCACGGGGCGTCACTTATTATGCTGGCTAAAGGCAATCGTAGTGATGCGGTCACCCGTAGCTGTCAGCGCTATGGCGGCTTCTATTTAGGATCTATCGGTGGTGCGGCGGCGCAGCTGGCACAGCAGAGTATTCGCAAGGTAGAAGTCATCGCTTTTCCTGAATTAGGAATGGAGGCGATATATCGCATTGAAGTAGAGAACTTTCCTGCATTTATTGTTGTTGATGATAAGGGCAATGATCTTTATCACCCCTAAAAAAAGGGGCAGGAGATGTAGGCATCCCCTGCCCTTGTTATTCTAAAATATTTTCTAGAACTTCATCTCATCAATAAATTTTTTAACCCCGTCAAGCCAGCTATTATGTTTGGGTGAGTGGGTTGAATGGCCACCCCCTTTAACCTCATCCTCAAACGCCTGGAGCAGCTCTTTCTGGCGTGCAGTTAGATTAACTGGGGTTTCAATCACAATCCGGCAGAGCAGATCACCGACGGCACCACCCCTCACGGACTGCACCCCTTTACCTCGCAGGCGAAAGAGCTTACCAGTTTGACTCTCAGCGGGTATCTTTAGCTTAACCTTGCCACTTAAGGTGGGAACATCGAGCTCTCCGCCTAATGCTGCAGCGACAAAACTAACCGGCACCTCACAATAGAGATCGCCCCCTTCACGCTTAAAAATAGGGTGTTCACGCACATGGATCTGAACATAAAGATCCCCGGCAGGGCCGCTATTTGCGCCCGCCTCACCCTCACCATTAAGGCGAATACGGTCGCCGTTATCAACCCCCGCAGGTACTTTAACTGACAGGGTCTTCTGTTTCTCAACGCGGCCATGGCCATGACACTCATTGCAGGGATCTTTAATGATTTTGCCGCTGCCGCGACAATGGGGACAGGCCTGCTGCAGTGAAAAAAATCCCTGCTGCATGCGTACCTGACCCTGCCCATGACAGGTAGGACAGGTAACCGGACTACTCCCCTTTTTGGCACCACTACCCTCACAGGCTTCACAGCTTACCTGAGTGGGGACGCGAATTTTAACGGTGGTACCCTGAACCGCTTTTTCAAGATCGAGTTCAAGGTTATAACGTAGATCGGCGCCGCGTTGAACTCGCGATCCTCCACTGCGCCCACCACCGCTACCACCAAAAATATCTCCGAAGACATCTCCGAAGATATCATTAAAACTGCCCCCCCCCCGAGCGCCACCAAACCCGCCGGCACCTTCAACACCGGCGTGTCCAAACTGGTCGTAAGCTGCTCTTTTTTGCGCATCCGAAAGAATATCATAGGCTTCCTTAGCCTCTTTAAACTTATCTTCAGCATCTGGACCAGGGTTACGATCTGGATGAAATTTCATCGCTAACCGTTTGAATGCCTTCTTTATCTCACTCTCAGTGGCATTCTTTTGCAGCCCGAGAACTTCATAATAATCGCGTTTGGACATAGTGACCTTCTTGACCTATTTTTTGTCGTCAACCTCTTCAAACTCAGCATCGACGACATCATCTGCGCCGCTCTTGCCGCTCTTGCCGCTATTGGCATCAGGTTTTGCACTCTCGGTATTACTCTCTTCAGCCTGTTTAGCATATAGTTTTTCAGCCATTTTTCCCGAAGCGTCAGTAAGTGCTTTGGTTTTGGCCTCAATCTCATCCTTGCTGTTGCCCTTGAGTGCCTCTTTTAATTCGCTAACAGCCTTTTCAATGGCGGCTTTTTCACTGGCATCAACCTTATCACCCGCCTCAGCCAGCGACTTCTCGGTGGCATGAATCATGGCATCAGCTTGGTTGCGAACCGTAACCAGTTCGTGGAACTTGCGATCCTCTTCAGCATGGATCTCGGCGTCATTCACCATCTTTTCAATTTCACTGTCACTTAAGCCGGAGGATGCTTTAATAATAATGTTCTGCTCCTTACCTGTACCCTTATCTTTCGCCGAAACGTTTAGAATACCGTTGGAGTCAATATCAAAAGTCACCTCGATTTGCGGCATACCGCGCGGTGCAGGTGGAATATCGCTTAAGTCAAAACGCCCCAAAGATTTATTGGCTGACGCCATCTCACGCTCACCCTGCAGGACATGAACCGTTACCGCTGTCTGGTTATCATCCGCAGTGGAGAAGACCTGAGTCGCTTTAGTCGGGATAGTAGTATTCTTTTCAATGAGCTTGGTCATCACACCACCCATCGTCTCAATACCCAAGGAGAGCGGCGTTACATCCAGCAGCAGGACATCCTTCACCTCACCGCCCAGTACGCCACCCTGAATCGCTGCGCCAATGGCCACTGCCTCATCCGGGTTAATATCTTTACGCGGCTCTTTGCCAAAGAGTTTTTTAACGGCCTCTTGTACCAGCGGCATACGGGTTTGACCGCCAACCAGAATGATATCGTCAATATCACTTGCAGAGAGTCCGGCATCGACAAGCGCTGTCTGACATGGCTTTAGGGTGCGGTTAACCAACTCCTCAACCAGTGACTCCAACTTTGCCCGATTAATCTTCATGTTAAGATGTTTGGGACCATTCGCATCAGCGGTGATATAAGGGAGGTTAATTTCTGTCTGCTGACTATTTGAGAGCTCAATTTTTGCCTTTTCAGCCGCCTCTTTCAGACGCTGCAGTGCCAATGGATCGTTATGCAGATCAAAACCTTGCTGTTTTTTGAAATCATCGGAGATGTATTCAATAATGCGCATATCAAAATCTTCGCCGCCGAGAAAGGTGTCGCCATTGGTAGAGAGCACTTCAAACTGATGCTCACCATCAATTTCAGTGATCTCGATGACTGAAATATCAAAAGTACCACCGCCAAGGTCATAGACGGCAATTTTGCGATCACCGCCCTGCTTTTTATCCATTCCGAAGGCGAGCGCTGCGGCGGTCGGCTCGTTAATAATGCGTTTTACATTCAGGCCGGCAATACGACCCGCATCCTTGGTTGCCTGACGTTGCGAATCATTAAAATAGGCCGGTACGGTAATGACCGCGTCAGTCACCTCTTCACCGAGATACTCCTCGGCAGTCTTTTTCATCTTCTGCAACACTTTTGCCGAAATTTCAGGGGCAGCCATCTTCTTGCCCTTTACCTCAACCCAGGCATCACCGTTATCAGCTTTAACTATTTTATAGGGAACCAGCTTGATATCTTTTTGCACGGCATCTTCAGCAAAGCGACGGCCAATCAGGCGTTTAATTGCATAAAGCGTGTTTTCAGGATTCGTAACCGCCTGCCGTTTAGCCGACTGTCCCACCAGAACCTCATCATCATCCTTGCTGTAGGCGATAATGGAGGGCGTTGTCCGGTCGCCCTCACTATTTTCAATGACCCGTGGTACTCCCCCCTCCATCACTGCCACGCAGGAGTTAGTCGTGCCCAAATCTATGCCAATTGTCTTTCCCATCATAATCTCCTAAAAATTTGTTGTTGCCCGAAGGCGTTAAATAGTTACACGCTAAATAGGGACTTTGAGTATCGATTCAACTATTTATTTATGGTTATGAATCGACAGTAGCCGCTTCTCCCTACATGGATGGTCAGGCGGTGGCATCAATCGTCGGATGATTGTCACTACCTGCAGGCCGCTTACTAACCAGAACCATTGCCGGACGAACAAGGCGCTCATTCAAGGTATACCCTTTTTGCATCACCATCATGACGGTATTGGGATCGTGACTGGTAGACTCCTGCATCGAGACCGCCTGATGCAGTGCCGGATTGAATAGCTCGCCCAAAGGGTTGACCTCGATAACACCATTTTTTTCCAGTACGGTTGTCAGCAACTTTAAGGTCAACTCACTCCCCTCACGAAACTTGGCGGTGATCGCATCATCACCGGTGGCCGCATGAATGCCGAGTTCGAGGCTATCTTTGACAGGCAAAAGCTCCTGCAGCAGCTTTTCACTTCCATATTTATGGGCATTTTCAATATCGCGACGGGCGCGACGCTGGCTGTTTTCTAACTCAGCCTGCATCCGAATCGCCTGTTCACGACTCTGGGTCACTTTAACCAAGGCATCTTCAAGCTGCTGTGATAGGGAGTCAAACTCCTCTTTACTAATCTCTTTATCCGCCTCGTCACTACGCTGCGGTAATGCGTCTGCAACCGGAGTCTCTGGACTGCCTGCTGCGGGGGGTATTGTTGGAGAGATGTCGTCATTGCTATTGTTTTCTGGTTCTTGCGTCACTTCCTGCATCTTTGCTCGGCTCCTTATTTTTTCATGGGAAGATTAAAGTCAGCGGTTATCGCATCTACAGCTCATCTGCCGAATACGCTTTGGCACGGCTTAACTGTCGGAACTTTATTATTAACTGCACCCGTTATGGGGTTTATGTCTGATGATTCAATACTGAACCGAGTACTTTTGCTGTAATATCGACAATGGGCACTACGCGATCATAGGCCATACGGGTTGGGCCGATGACTCCGAGCACCCCAATCTGCTCGCCGTCAATATGGTAGGGTGAGGTAATAATGCTACAACTATCAAGCACTTTATAACCCGACTCCTGACCAACATAAATCTGCACGCCACGCGCCGTTAGGGATTTATCGAAAAGATGGAGGATCTCCCGTTTCTGGTTAAAGGCATCAAAGAGTTGGCGCAGTTTATCCAGATCACCTATCTCGCTATACTCCATTAGGTTGGTTTGCCCGGCTATCACGCAGTCATGACTTTCATTCTCACCGCGACTAAAGGTCTTCTCCGCCATTTTAATCGCGCTGCTCATCATCGCATTGAGCTCTACCTTGGCGCGTTCCATACTCTGCAAAAGCTGGCTGCGGATTTCGTGAATGCTTTTACCAAAAAAGAGGCTATTAAGATAATTGGCAGCCTGCTCAAGTTGTGAGCGACTCAGATCCCCATCAATATTAATAATGCGGTTCTGGATGTTTTGATCATTGGTCACTAGAATAACGAGAATGCGTCGTCCCGAGATGGGAAGAAACTCAATTTGCCGTAAGGTCACCTGTTCAAATATTGGGATCATAACCACCCCGGCAAGCGATGTCAGATGTGATAACTCCTCTGATACCATAGAGATAATCGTATTTGTTTCAGATACTTGTTCGATTTTACTGCGAAACTGGTTGAACTCATGTGTCTTGGCTTTTTGCACCTTCATCAGTTTATCGATAAAGAATCGGTACCCTTTGGCAGTGGGAATGCGACCTGACGAGGTATGCGGCGATGTAATATAACCTTCATCATCCAACAGTGACATGACATTACGAATGGTGGCAGAACTGAGATCAAGCTCACTTTCATTGGCTAAGGTACGGGAGCCAATCGGTTGACCATCGCTTATGTAGCACTCAATCAGTCTTTTTAGCAGTGTGCGGGCACGGGTATCAAGTTCACCCTCCTCTGACTGCACTCTCTTTACTCGTCTCATCTGCCTGATTCTGCTTTATCGGTTATCAGCAAGGTTGCTGTGGCGACGATGCTACAAAGCAATGAGAGGTTTGGCAACCGGCAATCTTCGTGATAACGTCACCTTTATACAAAAACATTCAATTCGAGGCTATTTAATTATGAACGCATTTAAAACTGTAGGGATTGTGGGCAAGTACGCCGCGCCTACTGTCAGCAAGGCATTATGCGACCTAGGCCGATATCTGCGCGGTAAAACGGTGACCGTTTTACTCGATCAGGAGACTGCCAAGGTTTGGCCAAACCATGGCTTTGAGATTGCTAGCCGTGAAGTCATGGCCAAACGCTGTGAACTGGTCATCGTGGTCGGGGGTGATGGCACATTTCTCGGCGTTGCCCGCTCTCTAGGTGCCTTGGGTGATATTGCCATGGTGGGTTTAAACCTTGGACGCCTCGGATTTTTGACCGACATCTCCCCGAACGAGACCCATGAGAAACTGGATGAGATTTTCGCCGGCCACTTTCAGCAGGAAGATCGCTTTATGTTGCAGTGCAGAGTGCTGCGTGGCGATGAGGTTTTGAGCGTAAACTGCGCATTTAATGATGTGGTTGTGCATAAACGTGATGTTGCGCGAATGCTGGAGATGGATACCCGTATTGATGGAACCTTTATTGCAACCATGAACGCCGATGGTCTGATTGTCTCTACCCCAACCGGCTCTACCGCTTATGCGCTCTCCGGCGGCGGCCCTTTAATGGAGCCTGAAATTAACGCCGTGGTACTGGTTCCTATCTGCCCGCATACGCTTAGTAACCGACCAATTGTTGTCTGTGCTGATTCGATGATCGAAATTGTCGTCAAGGGGGAGGAGAGCCATCATGCACAACTCAGTTGTGACGGTCAGGAGAGCCAACGCTTGCAGGGTGCAGATCGCATTCAAATCAGCAAACACAGCAGCACCATTCGCCTAATTCACCCGATGGAGCACAACCATTTTCATATTCTACGTGCAAAGATGGGCTGGGGTTAATTAGAAGATGCTGCTGTCGTTACAAATTCAGAATTACACGATTGTCGATGATCTTGCGCTCGATTTTACTGCCGGCATGACCGTATTAAGTGGCGAAACCGGCGCCGGAAAGTCGATTCTGTTAAATGCCCTGGGGTTAGCGCTGGGTGATCGTGCCGAGAGTGGCGTAGTCGCTCCAGGATCTGAACGTGCCGAAATTGTCGCTATCTTCTCTTTAAGCGCCCGCCCCGAACTTCAAGAGTGGTTAGCAGCACGTGAGCTAGATGCCAATGATGAGTGTATTATCCGCCGCACCATCAGCCTTGAGGGGCGATCTCGGGGTTATATTAATGGTCACAGCGTGCCACTTACCCACCTGAAAGAGTTGGGAGAGGGTTTAGTTGAGCTGCATGGTCAGCACGCGCACCAATCACTGCTTAACCGTGAGCAGCAGCGCCAACTGCTCGATAGTTACGCTGGCATTACCACAGAGATTAAACAGCTTGCCGATCTCTACCAACAGTGGCGTCAACTGATGGAGGAGCAGGAGGTTCTCTCCCGACAGGCATTGGATCGTCAGAGTCGACACGATCTCATCAGTTTTCAGCTACAGGAGCTTGAACAGCTTAATTTACAACCGGGCGAGGCCGAAGCCATTGAGGCTGAATACCAACGTCTTAGCCATATGAGCGAGATCATTAGCACCATCGCCACAGCTCATAACCAACTGAACAGTGATGATGGCGGCCCAGGTTCACTTCTATCACAGGTGCAAAGCGTCGAGCGTGAAATTAGCCGTCTAGTCACTGTCGATGCGCGGCTGCAATCAACCTTAGAGCTGCTTGAGGGGGCGGCGATTCAGCTAAATGAGGCGACATCCGAGTTAAAGCACTATCTTGATCGTGCCGAGAGTGACCCCGAACGTCTGCAGCAACTGGAAGATCGTCTCACCCATTTACAGGATTTGGCACGAAAACATCGTATTCCGGCTGAGGCGCTGTTGCAAAGATACCATGAACTCGCTGCACAACTGTTAACGCTGGACGCCAGTGACAGCCGCGTTCTGCAAATAACCAAGGAGATTGACGCCGTTAGCAGCGATTACCAACAGCTGGCAGTGACCATTAGCCGTGCTCGCGAACGCGCTGCGACAGCACTGGAAAAGGCGATTAACGCCAATATTCGCACCCTTGGCATGGGTGATGGAGCGATACAGATTGAGCTGGAAAAACTGCATGACAACAGATCTCCGCCCTCCCCTTATGGCCATGAGCGCATCGCATTTATGGTGCGCACCAACCCCGGACATCCGTTTCAGCCACTTAATAAAGTCGCTTCTGGCGGCGAACTATCACGAATCAGCCTTGCGATTCAGGTGATTCTCGCCAGCAGTCACGCTGTCTCGACGATGATTTTTGATGAGGTCGATGTCGGTGTCGGGGGTAAAACGGCTGAAATGGTGGGGTATCAACTCCATGCACTGGGGGAGCGTACCCAGGTAATCTGTATCACCCATCAACCCCAGGTCGCCGCACAGGGAGATCAGCATCTGCTTATCCATAAGGTGAAACGTAACGGCAAAAGTAATACGCTGGTCAAACCACTTGATGAACAGAGCCGTGTTGACGAAATAGCACGAATGTCCGGTGGCGCACAAATAAGTGAACTGACAAGAACCCACGCAAAAGAGATGTTGCAGCAGAGCCGCCGCTACTGCATGGCAGAAAAAAAGTAAAATAACCCTTGCCTTTAGTCGGGATAAGGCCTATATTGATTCAATACCCGACAAAATAGCTTGGTTATTTCGGGACCCAGATTATCAACATTTACACGATAGCGTAAAAGGACATTAACATGAGACGTAAAATTCAAGTTCGTGGTGCAACACTGGATAATGGCAAAGAGGTGAGAGAGACTGATGAAGGCGTTGTATCTGTCTTTGTGCATCCGGATAAAACCGTCAGCACCACCGATGGTAATGGCCATCACACAACGGTTGAAGGAACCTGGACAACTTATACACCCCGCGTTTTATAACGCCCGCCGATTTTAGATATATCCCCCTTGTAGCGATATAAACGTGGCAGTTTAGCCTGTTATATCGCTACTTTTTTTGTTGTAACGCCCAGCTAATATGTTCAGCAACCATACTATCCACGACCGTAAGGCGTTGCTGTAAAGCCTGTTCAATGGTTTCACTCTCGGTATGGTCAACGGTGGCCGCCAGTGCATTACCCAAGGCTACGGCAATATTGCGCAGCCAACCACGATAACCTACCCGACGAATAGCCATCCCTTCGCAACGCTTAAGAAAGTGCGCTTCACTCCACTGCCAGAGCGTTAACAGCTTCACGCGATCAAGCTCTTCACGAACCATAAAACCGGCCTCTGTGGTTAGCGTGGCAAAGCGATTCCAGGGACAGACCAACTGACAGTCATCACAACCAAAAATTCGGTTCCCTATCGCTATACGAAACTCCGGGGGAATGGCTGCAGCAGACTCAATGGTGAGGTAGGAGATGCAACGGCGCGCATCTACAACATACGGTTCAACAATCGCCTGAGTGGGACAAACGTCGATACAGCGACAACAGCGTCCACAATGATTGACCGCAGCCCCCGTTGCCGGAAGCGGGATATCGCAATAGATCTCTCCTAAAAAGAACCATGATCCATATTGACGACTGACAATATTTGAGTGTTTACCCTGCCAACCCAACCCCGCGTTAACGGCAAGGGGTTTCTCTAACACCGGCGCACTATCGACAAAGACCCGATAATTAAACGGACCATAGACCGAGTAAATGAGCTCCGCTAACCGCTGCAACCGTTTGCGCATCAATCTGTGATAATCACGTCCCAATGCGAACCGTGAAATATAGGCTTGCTGCGGTGTTTGCAGTAACTTTTGCGCATCGCCTTTTGAGCTTAAATAGTTCATGGCGAGTGACAGCACTGACAGAGTGTTGGGAATCAATTCGGCAGGTCGGCTACGCTTACTCCCATGCTGCACCATATAGGCCATCTCACCGTGATACCCCCGGGCAAGCCAAGCGTTGAAATTAACCTCGGCTTGCAAAAGATGAATCGGTGCAACACCGACTTGTTGGAAACCCAACGCCTGTGCCTGCCCGATAATATAACGAAGTAAACTATCATTTTCTAATCTTGCCATAAACGCTATGATAATATTGATATGGTCATAACAGTAGCACTCAGAGATCATATTGAATAATCGTAACCAATCAGGAGGGTGAGACAAGATGGAATCACTCACGCTGCTGTTAGCCAATGAAGAGGCGACTCACGCAGCCGGTGCCGCACTTTTAAGTGCCACAAACGGTATCGGATTAATTGCTCTACAGGGTGATCTAGGATCAGGAAAAACCACACTGGTACGCGGTCTGTTGCGGGCAGCAGGTTATCAGGGGCGGGTCAAAAGCCCCACCTATACGCTGGTTGAGCCCTATAGTGAAATCGGTCACGGCATCTACCATTTTGATCTCTATCGCCTGGCAGATCCAGAGGAGCTTGAGTACATAGGTATTCGCGACTATCTTGAAGAGAAGGCACTGATTCTGCTGGAGTGGCCAGAACGCGGGGAGGGTCTCCTGCCTACTGCTGACCTCACCCTAATGCTCAGTTATCAGGCGTTCGGGCGAAAACTACAAATAATCGCCGGTAACCCCTACGGTCTGGAGATCATCAAAAAATGGCCAGAACAAACTATTTTTTAACTTAACCGCTGTCAAGGCTAAACTTTTAACCTTATTGGACGCTATCTCTTTATGTAGGCTCTACGAAGGAGCCATTGCAGGAGAAATATTATGGAACCAACTCAGCTGACATCGCTACTATCGTCAACGGCGGTAAATCATTTCAAGCCAGCACATGCGGTTGGACAACCACTGCCTCAAAAAGCAGACTCACTGCAGAGCAGTACCTCCCCCCAGATTAGCAAAATCAATCCAAACTCCCCGCAGCAACTGCTCAATCAGCAGATCATGGCGAGCCTCAACGAACGTCTTGGCAGTGAAGGCCTAGGGAAAATCGAAGAGCTGGATAGCAGCGAGTTTACCCCGGAAAAAGTAGCTGACCGTATTATGGGTTTTATCCGTAACGGCTTGGCGCTGGCTGCAAGCAATGGTGCTGATGCCGATAAGGTTGATTCACTCATGGCTAAAGCACGCGAAGGTGTGGAGACAGGATTCAAACAGGCACAGGAGATTTTGAAGGGTATCGGTGCGCTTGATAATCAGGGCGTAGCCGACTCGATTAATAAAACCTACGCACTGCTGCAGGAGGGTTTAGATAAGCTGGAGAATCCAGCCCGAATGGATCAGAGTGCCGGTGTAAGCGAGTCAGCCAGCTACAGTCGTAGCGAGCAGCTCTCCTTACAACTCACTACGCGTGAAGGCGATACCGTAACGCTCATGGTTGAGCGTAACAGTTCAGCCTCCTCATCGCAGAGCATTAGCCGCAATGAAGGTGGTACGACATTTACCAGCAGTCGCATGAGCAGCGCTGAGTCACGCTTTAGCTACAGCGTTGAGGGAGATCTTAATCAGGATGAACAGAAATCCATTGACCAACTCATGCAACGCATGGATGGTATCGCAGACCGTTTCTTTAACGGCCAGACCCAGGCGGCATTAAGCCAGGCGAATAACCTTAACTATGACAGCGACACCATTGCCGACTATGCGATTGGTTTAACCCGTTCCGAAAGCAGTCAAAGTCAGCAGGCGATCACCGCATATCAAAAGGTAAGCCAGCTAGGGCCGCTGGGAGTTGCGATTAGTGATGATACGCCGCCAACTGAGCGTTTTCGCAAAATGGGTGAGTATCTGCAGGAGATTAAAGGCGCCCTTAGCGATAGTAAGTTGCATCAGCTCTTTAATGCCCCGGAGAAGGTGGTCAGCGATCTTGTTAAAGGGACTTTAGCGATGGATGAACGCGCAAGCGGTATTGGCAGTTTGCCGGATGATGCCCGCAACGCGATGCAAAAGGTTAACGATGCACTTATCCAGAGCCTGATTAAACAGCAGCAGGAGCGATTAGCTGCGCCACAGGAGAGCGCCCCTGAGAGTCAGCGCGAGGCGGTGACTGATCCTAAAGAGGGTAGCATTAATGACATTGTCTAACGCTGTCCTATCTCTCACGAGGGGAGCCAATGGCTCCCCTTTTTTATCGCTCGTCCCGAACTACTGGTGACGCATTTGCGGAAAGAGTAAAACATCACGAATTGACGGGGCATCCGTAAAGAGCATGACTAGGCGGTCAATGCCAATCCCCTCCCCTGCAGTGGGTGGCAGACCATACTCAAGCGCAGTGATATAGTCTGCGTCATAATGCATCGCCTCCAGATCACCTGCCTCCTTCTCCTCTACCTGCCTGCGAAAACGTGCGGCCTGATCTTCAGGATCATTCAACTCGGAGAAGCCGTTGGCAATCTCCCGACCACCAATAAAAAATTCAAAGCGATCAGTGACTTCTGGGTTTGTATCATGACAGCGTGCGAGGGGTGAAACTTCGGTAGGATAGGCGGTAATAAAGGTCGGATCTTGAAGCAGATGCTCGACACACTGTTCAAATATCTCGACATGAATCCGTCCAAGACGATAGTGTGCCTTTATCGGGACATTCAACTTCACAGCCGCTTGGCGGGCACCCTCAATGGTCGCAAGTGACTCACGGCTAATTTCGGGATAGTAGTGGCTAATCGAATCCGCCAAACCGATTTTTTTAAAAGGCTTGCCAAAATCAAAGGTTTTACCTTGATAGTGAATAAGGGTCGAGCCATACACCTTCTCTGCCAGTTCACGCAGCATACTCTCTGTCAGCTCCATCATATCAGTGTAATCTGCATAGGCCTGATAGAGCTCAATCATCGTAAATTCGGGATTATGCCGAGTGGATAACCCCTCATTGCGAAAATTACGGTTAATCTCAAAGACACGTTCAAATCCGCCAACGACCAGGCGTTTCAGATAGAGTTCGGGAGCGATACGCAGATAGAGATCCATATCCAGCGCATTGTGATAGGTGACAAAAGGCCGCGCACTCGCACCTCCAGGAATAGAGTGCATCATTGGTGTCTCTACTTCAAGATAGTCGCGCTGTGCCATGAAATCGCGGATCTGGGCAATAATACGGCTACGGGTGCGAAAGAGATGACGACTCTCGTCACTCATAATCAGGTCAACATAGCGCTGACGATATTTAATCTCCTGATCACTCAAACCGTGAAACTTCTCAGGCAGAGGACGTAATGATTTGCACAATAGCTCTATACTGGTGGCCTTAAGTGAGAGCTCCCCCTTCCCAGTGCGAAAAATACGACCCTTTGCACCGACAATATCGCCAATATCCCAGTGTTTAAACTCATCATCGTAGAACGCCTCGCCAAAAGTCTCCTGCTGCACATAGAGCTGGAACAGACCAGAACCATCTTTTATTTGAATAAAGCTCGCTTTTCCCATAATACGTTTAGCCATAATACGCCCGGCAACGGCCACATCAACCGCCAGAGATTCAAGTTCAGGGCGATCACAGTTGGCATAATTGTGCTGCAGGTCGGCAGCTAAGGCACTTCGACGAAAAGAGTTGGGGAAAGCGACTGCCTGTTTTTGACGAAGTTGCGTTAATTTAGCGCGACGCTCAGCAATAATATGGTTTTCGTCATGGATCGGCTGTTCTTCTTCAGGTATCTGTTTGGTCATGATTATTTATCTGCGTTAAGGAGGGGTTACAGGCCCGCCTTGAGGCTGGCCTGAATAAAAGGATCAAGGGCACCGTCCAAGACTGCCTGGGTATTGGCGGTTTCAACCCCGGTGCGTAAATCTTTAATGCGTGACTGATCTAATACATAGGATCGAATTTGCGAACCCCAGCCGATGTCTGACTTGTTCTCTTCAAGTACCTGCTGATCAGCACTACGTTTTTGTTTCTCCATCTCATAAAGCTTGGCCTTTAACTGCTTCATTGCTTGGGATTTATTCTTGTGTTGTGAACGATCGTTTTGGCACTGCGTGACAATTCCGCTGGGGTTATGGGTAATGCGCACAGCGGACTCGGTACGGTTCACATGTTGTCCTCCGGCACCGGACGCACGATAAACATCAATGCGCAAATCCGCCGGGTTTATCTCTATTTCGATGGAGTCATCAATTTCGGGGGAGACAAAAACCGAAGCAAACGAGGTGTGACGACGGTTGCCTGAATCAAAGGGAGATTTACGAACCAGACGATGCACGCCAATTTCGGTACGCAGCCAGCCAAAGGCGTACTCACCCTCATAGCGAATAGTGGCGCTTTTAATGCCAGCGACATCACCGTCAGAGACCTCCATCAACTCACACTTAAAGCCGTGCTGTTCCCCCCAGCGCAAATACATACGCAGCAGCATCTCTGCCCAATCCTGTGCTTCAGTGCCCCCTGAGCCTGCCTGCAGGTCAAGGTAAGCGTTAGTATGATCCATCTCTTTGGAGAACATCCGTTGAAACTCCATCGCCTCAAGACGCTGATTCAGCTCGGCTAAATCAGCCTCAATGGCTTGCAGACCGAGACTATCCTCCTCCTCAGCGACGAGCTGCAGCAGTTCGTCAGTATCCCCTAACGCTGTGGTGAGATCATCAATCGTGCCGACAATGCCTTCAAGTCTAACGCGCTCACGCCCTAACAGCTGTGCGCGTTCGGGGTTGTTCCAAATTTTAGGATCTTCGAGCTCGCGCTCAACCTCGACTAACTGCTCTTTACTCTGCTCGTAGTCAAAGATACCCCCTCAGCGCATGGGTGCGCTCCTGCATATCATGAATCATTAAAACAATCGGGTTAATTTCCATGGGATAGATGCTCTCTGGCAGCCGCTTGAGGATCCTGCTTCACAACAGGAAAAGTGACAACCTGACTCTCGCCATGACGGAAATGTAGGGTAATTTGACTCTGCTCACCCGTTAACAGCCGTTTTTTAGGTCCGATTAACATAATATGGTAGCCTGCTGGCTCAAAAAGTAGCGATGCCCCGGCAGGGATCTCAATCGCCTCCATGCGAACCATACGCATCATATCACTCTCA
This sequence comes from Gammaproteobacteria bacterium, assembly GCA_015231435.1. GTDB lineage: Bacteria > Pseudomonadota > Gammaproteobacteria > Thiohalomonadales > Thiohalomonadaceae > JADFYS01. The sequence continues at coordinate 18,365 of JADGBN010000001.1, read as the reverse complement.
TAAAAGGTGCGATGCAGTTCGGTCACCGCAAAATCATCACAGGATGCAGCGACCAGAAAATCGCTGGCGTCACCCCGATTAACGACACTCATATAGCCGGCCATGGGGACATTGGGCGGTGCCTCTCGCATCCATGCATCCGTGACATCAATAGAAGAGGCCGCAAAGAGGGGGCTAGAGAGCATCAGTAATAGCCCGAAAGTGATGGAGAATCTACAGGTTATACGTTGTTGCGCCATGGTGTTAATCTAATCCTGAACTAAATAGTGTTAAAGACCTAAAACATCCTGCATGGTGTAAAGGGCGGGTGGCTGATCTGCCAACCAGTGCGCTGCACGCACCGCGCCCTTGGCAAAGGTCATGCGACTTGATGCCTTATGAGTGATCTCCAGACGCTCGCCGGTGGCGGCAAACATGACCGTATGCTCACCGACAATATCGCCGGCACGAATGGTCTCAAAACCAATGGTCTGAGGTTGCCGCTCCTGCTCACTTCGACCTTGACGGCCATACACTGCGCAGCTTGCTAAATCCCGGCCTAAACTTTTAGCGACCACCTCCCCCATTGCCAATGCAGTACCGGAGGGGGCGTCGAGTTTATGGCGGTGGTGCGCCTCAATAATTTCAATATCCACCTCATCACCCAGCACCTTTGCGGCAATCTCCAGCAGCTTAAATGAGAGGTTAACCCCAACGCTCATATTAGGTGCAAAAACGATTGGAATGAGTTTGGCACTATGATGAATTTCCTCTTTACCAGCAGGATCAAATCCCGTCGTGCCAATCACCATCGCTTTTTTCGCATCACGGCAAATTAACAGGTGCCGCAAAGTGGGTTCAGGAAGGGTAAACTCAATTAGCACATCAAAGTCGTTACTCACTGCGGCGAGATTGTCGCAAATAGTCACCCCGATTTTACCAATGCCTGCCACTTCTCCGGCATCCGCACCAATTAAAGAGCTGCCCTGACGCTCAATCGCGGCACCTAAAGAGAGCCCCTCGCTGATATGTATTGCTTCAATAATAGTGCGTCCCATTCGACCGGCGGCACCGGTTACTGCAACTTTAAGCATTCTTTCCTACTCTAAACAATAAATTAACAAAGAGAAATAATAGCAACATGGCCGAGAATTAGTCACTCGGGTTGCGTCACTGTGGTAAAGCGTTGCAGCGCCGCCAACGATTGCGTCAGCAACTGCGTAAACTCATGAGTAAATAGTGGCTCACCCGCTTGTGCACGTTTTTCCACCGCATTGGCAGCCCGCGAAAGTGACAATAGACCGCCCGAGGCAGCGGTGCTGGCGATACGATGAACAATAGCCGCTAACTCTGCCCGATTGCCAGTTGTGGCATTTAACGCATGAGCGTGGTGTTGCAGTTGTCTGGCAACCAGAGACAACAACTGCATCAATCCATCGCTTCCCAAATCAGCTTCTAACCGAACCAGTTCATTTGCATCAAGGTAGCCATCATGACAACTTATGCCGCTTGCGATTGCCGTTACCGCAAAGTCTCCCGAATATTCCGGCGACTCAAACAGACTCTCAAGCACGCTGCGTTTAGCAGGCTTGGCAATAATGCCGTCAAAGATGCCCATATCCGCCGCATCCGGGTCGGCGGTATAAGCATATAGTCGCAACTTCCGCTGAGACTGATGGTAGCGCTGGCGCAGCGCTGCTGCCAGCAAGTTACCATCATCATCAGCTAGCTGCAGATCGATAAAAAGCGTATCAATCTGCGGGTTTTCCAGTAGCTGCCACATTTGTGCAGCACTGTCGGCAGAAAACAGGGTCTGACCTAACTGATTTAACTGCGCCTCTAAAACCGCATGGTTAAGAGGCTCATCATCAACCAGCAAGATCACTAACTAATCTACTTTCGCTAACGCCATAATCGCGAACTTGTAACCGCCACCATACTGGGTTTTAAGTACCTGCTCATCCTCAGCGACCACTTTATTCAGCTTCTTACGCAGACGCGCAATAATCACATCAATGGTGCGGTCACTAGGATACCAAGCATGGGTGCTTAGCACGGTTGCCAAGGTGGCACGATGCAGCACTTCACCGGGATGACGAATCAGTTTTTCCAGAAGCATCGACTCGTTGTAGGTTAACTCAACGGGCTCGTCACCCATACGCTGAACCACCTGACGCCGAGAATCAAAATGCCAGTTTTCAAAGTGATAGCGATAGAGCTGCTTACGCTTGTTAACACTGGAGATGGGGTAGAAACTTAACTTGCGCACGCGACGCAGGATATTTTTGGAGACTGCCATCATCTCACGCATCGGCAGCGGCTTGGTGAAGTAGGCATCGGCACCTGCTTCAAAGCCAATAACCCGCTCCACCTCATCGCTGGTGGAGGTCGTTATAATAATTCCGACCTCACTAATCGAACGTAGTTGCTTACACACTGACAAACCGTCCAGTCCCGGCAGCTGAATATCGAGCATCACCAAGTCGTAAGGTGTCTGTTCAAAGCGCTCAGCAACCTCGCTACCATCAGTTAAAATGTCGCACTGCCAATCGGTCTGTTTTTTAAAGTAGAGAACAAGGAGTTCCGCAGCTGCAGGATCATCTTCAACTATCAGAACCCGAGTAGGGTTTTTTGTACTCACGCTTTACCACCTCAGAATACTATTAAGAAAAATAAAAGGATTTAACAGTGTAAATGGTACCCGAAAACCGTGCTCTTTTCAGCTTTATTATTGGCTGATTGAAGAAAAATTAAAGTGATACCGAAACTGTCCGTTGTTTAGAGGTAATCAGGCAGCCACTAATGGCTCTACACAAATGAAAACAGAAGCATTCAGAATGCCATCGGCGCTCGAACAGACGATGCGAGATACACTCGATAACATGGAGGAGTTCGTCAGCGGTTACGGCTATCACTGCTGCAGTGATGATTTAACCATTCTCTCTATTGAGCGTCCCACTAAGGATAATATCCATCCTCATCATCATGTGAATATTTTTAGGCCGACGCTAATTCGCATGCTGACGACGCCATATTAGCATCGACTAAAGCCGAGCTTTGGCGTAGAATCAGCGCCCTCTTCTTCTGCTACTGTGATGGCCTGAAGCGTCAAAAGTACCCCGGCCACGTTTGTTGTGCCTGACGCGAAGCCCATCGTTACAGACTTAACCACGGTTTTACAGGAGTATTCCGTCAAATAAGATGGTCGAATACGCGCTTCTTCTTGCCAGCACGATACTGGTAAACAACATTGTTCTGGTTAAATTTCTTGGGTTATGTCCGTTTATGGGCGTCTCCCGCAAGTTAGAGACCGCCATGGGCATGGGCATGGCAACCACCTTTGTGCTGACTCTCTCCTCCATCTGCAGCTTTCTGGTGAATGAGTACCTTCTCGCCCCCCTAGAATTGCAGTACCTGCAAACCATTAGCTTCATTTTGGTCATTGCGGTGGTCGTGCAGTTTACTGAAATGGTGGTGCACAAAACCAGCCCGATGCTCTACCAGCTGCTGGGTATCTTTTTACCGCTGATCACCACCAACTGTGCAGTGCTCGGTATTGCGCTACTGAACAGTCAGTCACAACATGGTTTTATCGAATCTGCCATTTATGGTTTTGGTGCTGCGATAGGCTTCTCGCTAGTGCTGGTGCTTTTTGCTGCCATGCGCGAACGGATTATTGTCGCTGATGTGCCCACCCCCTTTCGCGGTTCAGCGATTGCCCTTATTACGGCTGGTTTAATGTCCCTCGCTTTTATGGGCTTTACCGGTCTGGTGAAGTAATCAATGATTACGGCGATCACCACTTTAACCCTACTCGCACTCTGTTTTGGCGCCATTCTTGGCTATGCTGCGGTAAAATTCAGGGTAGAGGGCGATCCGATTGTCGCGCGAGTAGATGCCCTGCTCCCACAAACCCAGTGCGGACAATGCGGTTACCCCGGCTGTCGCCCCTATGCCGAAGCGATCTGTAATGGCGAGGTGGATATTAATCGCTGCCCCCCGGGGGGTGAGGCAACCATTATCGCCCTTGCCGATCTTCTGGGTGTCGAACCCAAATCGCTTGATCCCGAGATGGGGGAAGAGAGGGGGCCGGTCGTTGCGGTTATTGATGAACAGACCTGTATCGGATGCACCCTCTGTATTCAAGCTTGTCCTGTTGACGCTATCCTCGGCTCCGCCAAACAGATGCATACCGTCATTAATACCGAGTGTACCGGCTGTGAACTCTGTGTTGAACCCTGCCCCGTGGACTGTATTGCCATCGTAGCCGTACCCTGTGAACCTCAACGCTGGCGCTGGCCACTGCCGCATCTGCTGGCGGAGGGTGTTGTATGAAGATAACTCAGCGTAAGCTCTGGCAATTCAAGGGGGGGATTCACCCCGACGATCACAAAGCGCTCTCCAATACCGCAGCGACCACCCCGATCGCGCTCGCGCCACGGCTATTTATCCCCCTGCAGCAACATATTGGCGCGATAACCAAACCGGTGGTTACTATCGGACAACGGGTATTAAAAGGGGAGTTGATTGCAGAAGCAGGCGGGCATGTCAGCGCTCCGATTCACGCACCGACCTCCGGTACGGTGAGTGCGATTGATCTCCATCCGATTGCTCACCCTTCGGCACTAAAAATTCCCGCTATCATTATAGATAGCGATGGTGAGGAGCGGTGGACGTTGCGAGAGGAGTTGAGTCGCCCCCTAGACCTCAATCCCCATGAGATTCGTCAACGGATTAAAGCTGCAGGCGTTGTCGGACTTGGCGGTGCTGGTTTTCCGGCGCACATTAAACTCAATCCCGGTGCCCATACCCAGATAGAGACACTCATTATTAATGGTGCCGAGTGTGAACCCTACATTACCTGTGATGACCGACTGATGCGTGAAAAGCCTCTGGAGGTTATTCTGGGTATTCAGATAATGCGGCGCGCACTCTCGGCTCGCCATGTTCTAATTGGTATAGAGGATAATAAGCCCGAGGCCGCTATCGCGCTGCAACAGATCCTGCAACAGTTAGGGGAGCGGGAGATTGAGGTGGTGGTGGTGCCGACCATCTACCCAACGGGCGGAGAGCGGCAACTGATTCAGGTATTAACCGGCAAAGAGGTGCCTTCGCAGGGTATTCCCCTTGATATTGGCGTCGTCTGTCAGAATGTCGCCACAGCAGCCCACAGCTATGCGGCCCTCTACAAAGGTGAACCCTTGATTAACCGCATTGTCACCGTTAGCGGTGAATCTGTTGTCCGTCCGGGAAACTATGAAGTCCCCTTTGGCACACCGCTAAGTGAGTTGATTGGCGCTGCCGGCGGGGTAAAAGGCGGTGGCGCTGCCACCGTAATTGTTGGCGGGCCGATGATGGGTATACCTGTGACCGATCTGCAAATTGCGGTAACCAAAACGACGAATGCGATATTGGTACAGCCACCGCAACCCTACCCTGTTGCCCACCACCCCTGCATTCGTTGTGGTGCCTGCGCCGCAAGTTGTCCTGCACAGCTACAGCCGCAACAACTCTACTGGCACTCACGCTCCCGCGACTTTGATAAAGTACAGGACGAACATATTTTTGACTGTATCGAGTGTGGTTGCTGTGCCTGGGTTTGCCCCTCAACCATCCCATTGGTACACTACTTCCGTTTTGCCAAAAGCGAAATCTGGGGACGCGAACGCGATAAGGCAGCGGCTGATATTGCCCGTGAGCGTCACGAGTTTCGCCAACAGCGTATTGAGCGCGAGAAACAGGAACGTGCCGAGTTAATGCAACGAAAAAAGGCGGCGCTGGCAAAGAAAAAAGCGGGTGACGGTGGTGATGTCAAAGAGAGTATCGCCGCAGCGGTCGAGCGCACCAAGGCAAAGAAAGCCAAACTGGCATCCCAGGAAGCAACGCTGGAGAGCGAGACCATCGCGACCCCGAGCGAAGCTGAAGCAAAGAGCAACCCCTAAATGAAACTACCGCAACTCACCTTAAGTTCACCTCACCTTCATGGCGATGCCGCACTTGATCGGTTAATGCAGCAGGTAGCCATCGCACTCATCCCCGCAATAGCCGTTAATATGTGGGTATTTGGCTGGGGTGTAATCACCAATATTTTCATCACACTTATCGTTTCGCTGGGTAGCGAAGCTATCGCGGTAGCGCTACGTCGCCGCAGCGTTGCCGTCGCCCTGAGTGACTACAGTGCGGTGGTCACAGCACTCTTGCTGGGGCTGACACTTCCCCCCCTGTCGCCCTGGTGGTTGCTGGTCACAGGTTCGGTTGCCGCGATTATCTTTGCCAAACACCTCTATGGCGGCCTCGGATTCAACCCCTTTAATCCTGCGATGGTTGGCTTTGTGGTTCTGTTAATCTCCTTTCCTGTGGAGATGACCCGCTGGCAGGCACCCTTTAATCCTGTCGCTTTTGACCTTGGTTTTTTCGGCGCGCTCACTTACGTTTTTAGTGGTCATCTTCCCTTTGACATCTCACTTGATGCGCTTACCATGGCCACGCCCCTTGATCACCTAAAGACCGGGCTCAGTTTGCAACACAACCTGAGTGAGATCCGTAGTAATACCGAGGTATTCGGTATGGTCGCAGGAAAGGGGTGGGAGTGGGCAAACCTTGCCATACTTGCCGGCGGCCTCTGGCTGCTCTACCAACGCATAATAACCTGGCACGCACCGGTCACCCTGTTAGTCACTTTGGCCACCACCGCCTTAATTTTTAACCTAATTGATCCGGCTCGCTATGCTGATCCGCTCTTTCATCTTCTCAGTGGTGGTACCATTCTTGGCGCATTTTTTATTGTCACCGATCCTGTCACCGGCGCAACCAGTGTGAAGGGTCGCATTATCTTTGCCGCCGGTGTGGCACTGATTGTCTACATTATTCGTAACTGGGGCGGCTTTCCTGATGGGATCGCCTTTGCCGTGCTGCTAATGAACATGGCGGCCCCCACCATCGACTACTACACCCGACCACGGGTAATCGGCCATCATCAGGAAGAGCGCCAGCCATGATCCTACGCAATATGCTCATCGGCGCCCTGCTCCTCGCCGCCTTTGCCTTTATCGGAACAGGATTAGTTAGCGCGACCTATGAGGCAACCGCATCGAAAATAGCGGAAAATGAGCGTCAGCGACTCCTCTCGACACTTAATGCGCTGGTTCCTGCCAGTGATTACAACAACGCCATTGAGAGTGATCTCATCCATTTGGATGCCCCGCAACTGAGTGGTCAGTCGCCGCTACCAATCTACCGTGCCCGTTTCGATGGGAAACCGGTCGCAGTGGTGATTGCCTCCACGGCGCCGGACGGATATGCAGGCCCCATTAAACTACTTATTGGTATTCGTTACGACGGCGAATTAAGTGGTGTGCGGGTCATTAGCCATAAAGAGACGCCTGGGCTGGGTGATGCGATAGAGATTGAGCGCTCTGACTGGTTGCTTGGCTTTAACGGTAAATCTCTGGAAAACACGCCATCATCCGGCTGGAAAGTGAAAAAAGATGGCGGTATTTTTGATCAGTTTACCGGTGCCACCATTACTCCCCGCATTATTGTGAAAGCGATCTACGGCACCCTGAACTACTACAAACAGCATCGTGAAGCGATCTTTGCGACGACACCTGTGATGAACGAGGCAAATCATGGCTGAGATAAGTTATCGTCAAATTGTTGCGGATGGACTATGGAATAACAACGTCGCATTTGTTCAGTTGCTGGGGCTCTGTCCACTGTTAGCGGTAAGCTCTACGGCGATTAACGGCTTAGGTCTGGGAATGGCTACCACGCTTGTTCTGATTGCCTCAAATGCCACCATCTCCATTATTCGCAACTGGGTGCGGCCGGAAATTCGTATTCCTGTTTTTGTTATGATTATTGCCGCTTTTGTGACTGCTATTGAACTCTCTATGAGCGCCTGGTTTTACGAACTTTATCGCGTATTGGGTATTTTTATCCCGCTAATTGTCACCAACTGCGCGATTTTAGGGCGCGCCGAAGCATTCGCCTCCCGACAAAAAATCGTACCCTCCATTGTCGATGGTGCGATGATGGGGATCGGTTTTACCATTCCTCTCTTCATCCTTGGCGCACTGCGCGAAATCTCAGGCGCAGGCACCCTGTTTGCACAAGCACACCTAATGTTTGGTGAAGGTGCCCACTGGCTAACCATGACCTTATTTCCCGATTATGGCGGTTTTCTCCTCGCGATTCTGCCACCCGGCGCCTTTATCGGCCTAGGGTTACTCATTGCCCTAAAAAACATTATTGACGCACGGATCACCGCTAAAAACAGCAGCCCAAAATAAAATATTCAGGGACTCATTTGCATAACGAAGGAGACGTTTTGGTGAACATCTCGCCTGCATAACCACTCACCGCACCGGTTCTGGCCGAGTAAGAAGAAAGAGAATCACCCCTAAGAAGAGTAGTGCCGCGCCACTCATTAGCCAAAACCCACCAATAAACAGGTACATCAACCCCCAACTCAGGCCAATGAGCAGCACCGCAGAAACCTTACTTCTGCGGGAGATAGCTCTCTCCTGTTCCCAATCGATGAGAAGCCTGCCAAAAGCAGGATGCGCATAGAGCCAGCGATGCAGGGAGTCAGATCCTTTGGCAGCAAACCAAGCACTAAGGATTAGAAACGGCACCGTGGGCAGTCCCGGCACCACGACCCCTACAACCGCCAACGCCAGAAACAGATATGCCAGCAGCAGCGCTGGCAGACGGGTCAGATTATTCAAAGTCATCCTCATCAATTCGCGCTGTTATCACTACCCAAACAGGCCACGCCCCGCGGGTAATGACGTCAGCTAAGTCAAGCCGCATCCGCACCATTCAAGCGCCAGATTCTCCTTGGTCAGCAGGCAATTTCGCGGGGTAACTCGATCAGCAGTGACTTGTTAGTAAATAAGCTGGAAAAGTTGTGCTATAAGTCTGTCGCGAAGAGCATATAACTGACGCAACATGGCGTCGGTTTCATCACTTGAAGCGATGATGATTTCAGCGCTCAATTCGTGCACTTGGTGGTGGAGTTCGCAAATAGTTTCAAATAACGGATGCGATCCAAATCGCTCCGCTCCCTTGCCATTCAACCATTGTGCGAAGCGGCATAACTCTGCATCTAATGGTGGTAGGATACAGCCATGTTCCACGCAATCGCCTATTGTGTTTACCCAGGCACGGTGATCAATCACCGCATAGAGCAGTGGAATATCGTCGCGGTGAAGTGCATTTGCCGCCAGCCATCTGGGATCGGCCTGCCACTGTTCTACCCAGCCCGCTAACTCAGCAGCAGGCATGGGACGGGCGATGCCATAACCCTGACCGAGTTCACAGCCAAGAAAAAGTAAAATCTCTCCATGGTCGATACTCTCGACACCCTCGGCAACGGTTTTAAGACCAAAGGAGCTGGCAAGTCCGACGACCCCTTCAAGAATGGCTAGATCATCCGGATTTTCCAGCATATCTCTAACAAATGTACGATCTATTTTCAGTGTTCTCGCCGGTAGACGTCGCAGATGCGCCAACGAGGAGTAGCCCGTACCAAAGTCATCCAAGGCAAACTGAATACCCAACTTTTTACACGCTTCAATCGCTTTTGAAACATGAGGAATGTCACTAAGCACGCCCGTCTCTAAAACTTCAAGTTCAATCAAAGTCCTATCTATCGAACTTCTCTCCTCCAGCAGGGATTGAAGACGTTCAACAAAATCCGCCTGTTGCAAATTAATCGGACTAACATTCAGACTAATGGCGAGGTTAAGTCCCTGCAGTTGCCACTGCTCTATCTGCCACATTCCGGTACGCATCACCCACTCGTCAATCAGGATGGCGTAAGGACTATTTTCAGCATAATGCAAAAAATCAGCAGGCTGCAGCAGACCCTTTTCAGGATGTTGCCAGCGGATTAACGCCTCCGCACCAACCACCTTGCCGCTATGCATATTAACCTTGGGTTGGTAATACAAGATAAACTCATCATTTACCAATCCCTCTCTAATACGTTCTAGTCGCTGACGACAACCGCGCAGTTGTTGCTCCTGCTCCGTATCAAAAAGGTGATAACAGTTCTTACCCGATTGCTTGGCCTGATACATCGCCTGATCCGACTGCCGCAGCAGCTGATCGGCATTAATTGAAGAAACCTGGGGGTAGAAGGTGACACCCAGACTCGCAGAGACCTGAAGCGTCGTCTCATCAACAATCACTGGCTGCGCGGCAATCTTCAGAATTCGTTCAAGTAATGGAATGCAATCACTCGGTTCCGAGAGGTCAAGAAGGACTACGGCAAACTCATCACCCCCCATGCGGGCAATGGTGTCGCCTTCACGCAACATCTCTTTCATGCGATTGGCAAGATTTATTAAGAGAGTGTCACCCATATTATGCCCGTACTGGTCATTAACCTCTTTAAAACCATCCAGATCAAGATAAGCCACGGCCAGTAACTTGCCACGCCGCATCTCCTGCCGCATCGCCTGATTAAGACGATCTGCCAGCAGAATACGATTGGGTAGTTCAGTCAGGCAGTCGTAATGGGCACGGTGTTCGAGTTGTTCTTGATACGCCTTTTCAATGGTAATGTCCGAAAAAAGCGCAACAAAATGCTGAGTCTTCCCCGCATCATCGGTGACCACCTTAATACTGAGGGATTCTGGATAAACCTCGCCACTCTTGCGGCGATTCCAGATTTCACCGCTCCAGAATCCCTTCTGGGAGAGACTACACCACATCGCTTCGTAAAAAGAGGGATCGTGCTTGCCTGATTTGAGAAAGCGGGGATTCTTACCCAACACTTCGCTGCGTGAATATCCGGTAATCCGTGAGAAGGATTGGTTAACATCCAGCAATGATCCCTTGGTATCGGTGATAATGACGCCTTCACTAATGTTTGCAAAGACGCTGGCAGCAAGCGTCTGCTGTGCTTCGGCAGTTTTACGTCTGGTGATGTCAATAAAGGTGATCACCGCACCCACCACCTGACCCTCCTGCAACGCAGGGTGTGCCCAATACTCAACAGGAAAGGAGGATTGATCCTGTCGCCAAAAAATTTCTGTGTCAGCGTGTGCGACATCACCGTAGCGTACACGATGGTGAACATGACACTTTTCCAAAGGAAGCGCCGTGCCATCGGCATGCGTGTGATGCACCGTCTCGTGCATTGGTTTGCCAATTAGCTCGCTTTCGCTGTCATAACCCAACATTCTGAGGCACGCAGGGTTGGCAAAGGTGCAACATCCCGCCGCATCAATTCCATAGATAGCCTCAGCAGCGGATTCAAGAATCAGCCTCAGGCGCGCCCCTTCGGCGGTTAGTTGCTGGAATAGGCGGGCGTTATCAATGGCGATACTCGCTTGGTTGGCAAAGAGGGTGAGTACTGTTAGGTCACGAAGATTGAATGCCCCACCCCCCTGCTTGCCCATAGCCGAGAGACCACCAATGATTTTGCCCCGACAGATTAAAGGAACCAGCAGACTGGAGGCCATGCCGGGTTGCCAACGAGATCCCAGATTAATCTCAAATTCACCGCCTTCTCCAAATAGCAGCGGACGCTGATTTTTAAGCACCCAACCACAGGTGCCCTCATCAATCGGGAAGGTCTGATTGACCACCATTTCGGCATACTTGCCACATGCCGCGCGATAGGTAAAGGTTGTGTAATCAGCGTCGATCATCGGAACCGCCAGTGTTTCGGCTTGCACGACTTCACAGGCGGTTACCGCCACCAGTGAAAGAACCCCCTGAAGATCGAATTTTGCAAGCAGGCGTTCACCCAGACGCAACAGCAGCGCCAGCTCTTCACTGGTTAACTCGGGCAGATTGTTAAGATCGATCCCTCTTAGCATTCGGACAACTCTCTCGGCATTAGGGATAAAAGTCGCCTTCCCCTAGAGTGTCGCGTTGTAGTCAGCATCCATCACCTCACGGTAGTAGGCACTGACACCTTTCACCTCCGCCTCGACAATGAGATCATCCGGCAAGGAGAAGGCCATCGCATCGACGCAAATCTGGCATATCGTGAAGCGAACACCGAGGTCGCGGGCACCAAAAATTAACGCTTCCAACTGCGCCATCCCTTTCCTGCGCATTATTTTTCGGATAATCCACGGGCCAATGCCACCAAAATTAAGTTGCGACAGAGGCAAATGATCGGCGCCGCTGGGATTCAGACCTTTGACCAGATACTGCAGAGGATGATCTGTTGCGGTCGTGCGTCCAATCCCTCCCCTGAGCGGACTAAACCATTTGGCGGGAGAGTATAGCGACTGGGGTTTACGCAAACAGTTGGCACCATAAAGCACGAACCACATGCTCATCTCCATCCCCATCGCCTGAAAGCCGGCTGCCACTTCAAACGCCAGTAACGCCTTGTCCAACGCGCCACTAACCAGTAAAACGGTGCCCCTCTTACCCTGCTTTGGGGTGATTGTGGCACTCTTCATCGTCGATATTGGATCGCTCATCTCAAGCCCCAATGCGTATTAGAATAGAGACACTGCTTTTTGCGTCGGTACTGACTGACAGTATCGTATGATGATTGCAAGCGCAAAAATCGCGTAGGGTAGATTCAAAAAGCGGATCGTTACCAGTGACCTGCAGCGTCTCTCCCGGTTGCAGGGTTTGCGCAATTTTGGCAATTTGCATCAGGGGTAACGGGCAACATACGCCTGTCACATCGAGCTGCGAATCCGCTTGACTGGCCATTTCAGAGACCCCGATCACTTAATAAAGACATAAAATCCCCCTTGATTGATAGTGACTGTAAACCACCTCTACAGTAATGACAATATACCGCAGAAAATATATTCACTACACTACGCCATTAACAGAGGGTTAACCAAAAATGGATGTTTACCCTGTGACCTTCAATTTGTGCAAATCTCGGCTATATTTTTATCTTATTATTTGTATGGTTTGGCTGTTATATCGCGAGGTCAGAGTTCACGCACTGAATTCCAACTTTGGAAAAATTGTGGTCATTGCCGCTAACTCGGCGTAACGCCAGTTGCGTGTAACAGGTTAATGAGATTGGGTAAAACTAAAATTTCACCGACAGTTGAACTCCCGCCTCCTGATCGACGCTAGCGGAGGTGAATCCTTTTACCCCGTATCCGGTCAACTGATAACGCTCGCCCAGCTGCTGGGAGAGATAGAACATCGTCTCACTTTTGCTACTGCCACTGCTAGTGGTAGCCTGACGACCATCCCAAATCAATCCCACCGCACGACCCTTGGCAAGGGGAACCTGAGCACCCAGCGAGACGAACCAGACGGCGTTTAGGGCATAGTCTTCGGGTTGGCCAAACGCTTTATAACCCAATGTCGCAAAGGGCATCACGCCTGTCGTCGCCAGCGCGTAGTCAATTTGAACACTATAGTCGGTAGCACCACTCCCTAATCCCTTATCGGCATCGGCCGTAGAGAGCTTTATACTCACTCCCAAATCGACAAAATGATCACTATTCACCCCCATGGCGGGCAACTTCCAAGTGAAACCTGCCACCACATCCCCGAGACCACTCACCGTTGTGGTCTCTGACGTGGTGCCGTTGGCGATGGAAACGATGGTGCCATCCGCCACCACCGGAGAACCCGAACTACTGATCTCAATCCATGGGAGTGTCACCTTGGCTTGCCATTGGGATGCACTGTATTTAAGCGTGATCGGCAGATAGCTCATCGTAGTGGTGACATCACTGCCATAACTCCCCTC
>JADGBN010000001.1:0-4578 GCA_015231435.1 Gammaproteobacteria bacterium | reverse complement strand
CCTGCTGCAAGTCACCGGTGTGGGATGAACGTGGCGGCTTATGGTGAATAGTCGTTGGTGTCGGGTTCATCGTAAATGCTGCTCCTAAAGTCTGGATGATGAGGTAAATAATAGGCAATAAGACGGGCTTTTATCGCCCCCTGGAATGCCTCGGCATCTCGGGACGCAGGGGTATCTCTGGTCGCATGGGTGCCTCTGGTCGCATGGGTGCCTCTGGTCGTTGCGGTATTCCAGGACGCAGCGCGTCAGAGGGGCGCAGCAGCGAGGACGTATCAGGACGTCCATCCGTAACAGGTTGCGAACGCTGGAGCCGTGGCAGGGATTTACCCGTGGATGACGGGGGGCTCTTCACCGCATCATCCATCCCCCTCTGCCCCGTGACACCGATCGTTTCATTATGGGTGAGGGGATCAGAAAACCACGCCCTGATAACCATCTGACCACCACTCTCCACATCCACCAGCGCCACACCTGATCGCTCAGGTCGTTGTGACAAGGGCGTCATAAGTGCACGAATCTCACTCCCCCGACTCTCCACTAGATAGCGTCTAACCTCTCCCGCAAAGGGGAGCCCTGAGGGGGGCGATACCCGAGTCACCCGTGGTTGCTGTTGTTGCCATTCGCCCTCGATGATAACCCGATCACCCGCCTTAAGCTGATTATGGTTATCGCCACGATCCACCACGAGACTGCCTACGCTCAGTCTCCCGCTCGTATCGGCCCTAATTTCACCCCGAACCAGCCAACGATCACCATTCACCTGTTGCACAAGATCGGTGGCGTAGAGGGTCTCATCAACATCCCGATAGCCACTAATACGAACCACCTCTCCTACCGTCAGGGGTGGCCAGGCCGCAGTAACCCCGGGAGCCTGTCGTACACGTTGCCCCAACAGCGAAAGCTCACTCCCATCCGCCGCGAGGGACTCAATGGCACCTACCAGCTGATGTTCAATGAGAATGGTCTCGGCGACGAACTCCCCTTCGCGGTAACGGCTAAGGACCTGTACCTGCTGCCCGACCCGCAGTTGCGATGGCGTTGCCTCCTCTCCATCCATGGTGACCCGGGTTGTTGTCGTAAGCTCAATCTCAACCCCATTGACCCAGATGCTGCCAAAAGCAGTGACCGTGCCGATAATTGCGACGCCGTTAATTCCGGTACCGCCCAGACCACGATCCAGCGCTAAAAGTTCCGCCACCATTGGTGAGGTTAAAGGGTTACGCCCGGTTCCACCCAAGCCCCGCTCGCCCTCGCCCAAGGTATTCAACGGCACCAAGGCGATAAAAATCCCCAATAGCCAGCCAAATATAACCAGAAAAGGGGCCCATGCGGAGTTACTTAATCTCATGATCTGCCTCACCTTCTCTGTAGAAATAAAATCCAAAGGTGAAGCGCTCACCCCCTCCCGCACCGGCATCATCCTCAGCCGCCAATCGTAACGCTTCGCGATTAACCGCCAACAGCGTATCCTGGCCCCTGTGGCGGCAGAGGCGCTCCAGCTCGGTTACTGAATGTAGGGAGAGACCATCAAAAAAGAGTGAACGCTCAGGAAAGGGGTGCTCAGGGACAATGAGATTATGGTCACACGCAGCGATATGGTCGGCGGTATTGCGGGCGAAGTAATGAAGTTTTGCCTCAATATCATCGCTGGGAAACATCGCATCACGATTAAGTTGAACCCGTTGTTGAGCGTCAATAGAGACAATTCCCCGTTTCTGCCACTCATCAAGAATAGTGCGGGAGCGAAGATCCTGACTCACCTCCAGTACCAGTGTATCAAAGGCGACCTCCCCAGCGCTTGCCGCAATTTTCGCCAAGGGCAAGGAGTTACCCTCTTCATCCAGATACTTGGGATCACCACTCCAGATGCTGAGCAGGCGTGCGGTGAGAGAGACCTTTTCCTGCACCACAAGAGCGTTCTCACGGCTCTCAAGCAGGCGGCGCACATCCTTGCGATGGACGCCACTAATGAGGCTAATACGGCTATGAGTGCACCGTTCTCCCTCCATCTTTAGCTCCTTTTCAACCTCCTCTACATAGATCCCCTTCAGGATCTCCACCAACTCCGGAAAGGTAAACCCCTGATGTACCAGCAAACGCACCAAGGCACGCAGCACCCGACGCACGGCGCCCCGCAGCATCTGCTCGACTCCCCCTGAGGAGCTGCTCTCTAAATCACTCATCGCTTACCAATCCTGAAAATAGGTTATCACTAAATGAGATTGTAGCTTGACGTGGGAATATTTACCACCTATATTGTGAGTGGGAATTCTTCCCACTGCACCATTTAACAGAGATACCCTATCGGTATCCCAACTGAACTCAGGAGATTTGCAATGTTTAACTTAACATCCAACTCAAAACATTACACCGCTATTATTGCTGGCGTGTTTATGGCAGGCCTTGGTACAACCGTTTATGCAATAGATACGATAGCGACTACCCCAGAGAGTCTCCCCGTTACCGGGAACTCCGCCGACTTTGTCCGCCCAGAACGTGGGGAGATCCCTGATGATGCTCTTCACCCAGAAGGTTTTGTCCGCCCTGAACGTGGCGAACGTCCTGAAGGAATGGAGCGCCCAGAAGGTGTCGAACGGCCAGAAAGGATGGAACGCTCGGAAGGTGCCGAACGCCCAGAAAGGATGGAACGCCCAGAAGGGGTCGAACGGCCAGAAAGGATGGAACGGCCAGAAAGGATGGAACGCCCGGAAGGAATGAAGCGCCCTGAAGGGATGGGATCTGTTCAACGTTAAGAAACTCGCAAAAAAAATAAAGTTCCTGTTGGGCAGAACTCACTTCTGCCCAACACCAGGAGGAGGTTTGTACCTCAGCACCCAGCTATCAGCAGCTATTTGGCGTGGTTTAGTGATAACTTGTTGTTTGTCTTAGTGTATTATGCGGGAATACTTAAGGATGAGCACCAGAAGGTAGAGGGTGACTCAAAGCATCAACGATACATGGTGTTTTACCGTCGCCATCAGCCGATCACCTTCTGAAAGGTGATGCAATCGCCGTTATGCGAAAATATGGCTGGACTTAACATTGCCACTAATCTATTTCCCTCGACCATTCATCAAATTTACTTTGATTAATAAGTAAATTCAGTTTCTACTGTAGTCAATCGATTCGAGGTCTTTAGGAGTAAGGTAAACAGTGTCTACCAATCCGATCGTACAACAATTTTTAGATAGCAACAGCGATCTTCCTGTTATCCCAGTGGTCGCCATCAAGCTGCTGCAGTTGACCGCAGAGCATACGACCGCTTCCGATGATATCGCCACGGTTCTCAAAAGCGACTCATCGCTTTCAGCCAAAGTGTTGCGTGTGGTTAACTCCGCCTTTTTCGGTCTGCCCAAACGCATTAACAACCTCAGTCACGCTGTGACCTTGCTTGGTGTTAAGCAGGTGCGAAATATCGCGTTAGAACTATCACTCTTCGATTACATATACCACGGACATATGGGAAAGGGTTTCAATCCCATCACCTACTGGCAACACTCCCTCTTTGTCGCCATCCTCAGCAGACGGATAGGCAGGTTAATGAAACTGGCCGATGTGGAAACGCTCTATCTCGCAGGTCTAATGCATGACCTTGGCAAGGTGATAATGGAGTTTCACAGCAACGTCAGCTATAGCGATCTCCTTGGAAGCTTTCACACCAGCGGGGTGTCACTGTATGAATATGAACGGGTGATGGCCGGTATTAGTCACGACGAGATCGCCTATGAGATCTTCACCGCATGGGAATTCCCCGATGCGATCTGTCAGGCGGCGGCCAGTCATCACCATCTATATGAAAAAGATCTCTCACCTGAGACGTTATTAATTGTCTCCATTGTCGCTGTTGCCGACTTTGTTGCCTGGACCCAAGGGTTGGGTTCCCATACCCTCCCTTATCAGCCCCAACCGCTGCCAGAGTTCATCCAGCAAATCCCCATCGACAAACTCGATCTCATTGACCTCCTCCACGGCACCGACCTAGAGATGAAACAGTTGGGCGGGGTCTTTCGCCTGCAATTTCCCAGCATCGAGCAGTTGCGGGCAAATGTTGTAAAGAGTCTGTTTCAACTACAACGCCACATCATTCCGCCGCCCCATAACGGCAGCATTGCGGATGAGGAAAAAGGCAACCTCTTCCATCAGGAGAACCAGCAGAGTCTCACCTCACCTCACCGCAGTCTCGATCCCGATCACTTTATTCCGATGACATTGAAGGCGCTCTACCATGATTTTGGCTGTGACCGATTCTACCTTATACGTCTCAACCGCCATAACCGCTCAACCTTTATTCGAGAATGGTGGCCCCAATGCGATCCCTGTCTTAGTCATAACGGTCAACCACGACAACTCCCTCTGACTAATGACATTAAGTCAATTCTGCGCGGACGTGAGCCGTCTATTCTGACCGCAAATGACGACTTTGTTTCGGCTCTCAAGGCCGCTGAGATGGGTGTTGTGCCGATTCTCGTACGCAACCGTGTCGTGGGTTTGATAGGCTTCGATAACCGGGACAGCGGAAAATCACTGCAACAGCCACTACTGAAGATGATCGTCCCAGTGGCATTCGAGCTTGGAATC
>JADGBN010000019.1 GCA_015231435.1 Gammaproteobacteria bacterium | reverse complement strand
GCTCTTTATCTGGGTCTTGTCACCGATTTTGACTCGACCGCCCGAGGTTTCGACAAAGCCACCGCTACCTTCGCTGCCATCACCACGGGCGCTGATCTCACCATTGACGCTGATCTCGCCGCTAATTTTGCCCTGATCGCTGCTTATGGCGATGACCTCGCCCCCGGTGGTGCCATCGGCGCTTATTTTTGAGCTGTCGCTAAGTTCAACCCGCTTGCTGCCGCGCAGGAGTATGCGTCCCCCCTTGCGTTCGACACTGCTGGCACTGATTTTTCCGCTGTTTTTCACCAGGGCGCCGACAACGCCGATGGTTCCGGCAGTGGCGGTGATCTCACCGAGGTTGGTCGCCTGTTGGGTGTCGCCGGTGATCTCTATCTTCACGCCGGGGGCGCCGAGCTCCTCAATTTGCACTGTGGCGCCGGCGGCGAGAATGGTCTGACCATCGGGGGTGGTGATAACGCCTTTGTTGCTCACTTCGGTGCCAGTGAGTACCACCGTTCCGCCTGAAGTGGTGGATATCTGCCCCTGATTGACCACGCCTTGGGCGTGTTCGGCAGCGACAAAGTGGAGGCGGTTGGCAAGATAATCAGCATCGCTTATGTTGAGTGTCGAGGCGACTAGCCCCCCGACATCAATTTTCGCCCCTTCCCCGACGACAATTCCGGCGGGGTTGACCAAAAAGACCTTACCGTTAGATTGCAGTTGCCCGAGTAGGCGACTGGGGTCACTGCCCAGTACGCGGTTTAGTACGCTGCTCTGGGCGTTGGGCTGGTTAAAGCGGGTGCTCTCCTGCGGATTAATGGAAAACGCCTGCCAGTTAATAATCGCCTTGTCGCTGTTGGTAATCGTCAGGCTATTGCCGTTTTGGCTAAAGGCGGCAGTGCCATGCACCACCTCGGGGTTAAGCGGGTTGGCGAGCAGGGGCGGGGCGGCGAGGACAGCGCTGAGTAGTGTCGCTGTGGTTAGGGTGGCTGCGCGACCGTGCCTAATACGGCGCACCAGCGAGGAGGATTTACCGTGACTCTTGGCATGCTCGTGGGCGACTACCCAAGCGCGGCGTACCTGACTCCAGATAATGCGATGGATTCTATTCATGGTCGTTTCTCCTTCTTGCGGCTAGCTGTTAAAAATTAACATTGAGCGTAAAGTGGCTGCGTGTGTCACCCTGCTCCTGTGTGCCATTGGCGGTGATGACCCGAGCCATATCAAGAGTGGCATCAAACTGCGGGCTGCCTACATAGCGCAGCCCGAAACCGCCGCTGGCAAGGCTGGCGGGGGGTTGTACCTCGCCCTGTAGTAACTCGTTTTTACCCGTGGCAGCATCGACAAAAGCGAGGGCGCGCAGGCTGCCGGGAAGCCCGGTTTTTGTGGCGAAATCTGGCGTGTAGCCCTCAAGGTTAAGCATCACACCACGGTCACGGCTCACTTCGCGGTCGAGAAAACCGCGCAGTGCGCGGCTGCCGCTCATCCCCATCTGCTCCTGACCGACCAGCGGTTGGGGGCTGTACTGTGCCTGTCCGACAAGGCGTAACTGCCAATCATCCGGCAGCAGGGTGAAGTAGGTATAACTCCCTTTAATGAGCTTGTAATCTGCCGTGGCACCCGCTGCGCCATCTGGGCTGGGACGGGACGCGGCAAAATCGGCATCTTCACCATTGCTACCGCCGGGGAGGTTATAAACCAAGGTCACGTTGCCCTCAGAGGCTGCCCCAGGAGCAAGGGTGGTGCGTTGATAGGTGAGGCTTAATGGGCGCAGGGTGACATCACTGGCGGCAGCACCGCATCCGGCGGCGCCAAAGTCACCCAGTGAACACTCATTATCATTGCTTTTGTTATCCCAGCCGATAATCAGCTTTTGCGTCATGTCACCGCGTCGTGGCAGTGCATGGGTGTAGCGTAGCCCCAGCACCTGACCGCTGCCGGCAAAGCTCAGGTCGCCAGCGGTGGTCTGCGTCACTCCGGCATCTACCGTCGATTTGGCATAGATAAAGTCAAGCGCCCCCGCCACGGCGTAGAGGGGCAGGCGGTAACTTAGGCTGAAAATCTCAACTTTATCTGGTTTCTCGGGCGAAGTCTGATAGGCGACGCTGCCGACATGGTCACGGTTCCAGAGGTTGGCGTGTTGTAGTGTCATTCCGAGTCGGTGGCGGCCGGTCTGATCGTTGCCGCTGTTATCCAGGGAGAGATTGAGCCTGAGCGGGTTGCTGGCATTCACCAGAATGCGCGCATTAACCTCACCCTCCGCTTCGGCAAGCGCGAGAACGACCTCCAGCTGTTTTGCTGGGTTTTCGTTGGCAAGGGCAACCTCGGAGGAGAGTTTAAAGGCGTTAGGGGTCTCACCCTCCTGCAGGGCGGGGAGCGAAGCGCGCAGGTTCTCGGCATTAAACCATGTCTGCGCACTTTCGTTGAGGGGTTCAATGGTCACCGCACCAATGACACTCTCACTCACCTCAATAATCACCACCCCTTCGGTAATATCCTGTTCGGGGACATAAACCTGTACCGCAGCATAGCCGCGCTGGCGGTAGGCGAACTCAACCGCTTCAAGGGCGCGCTGAATATCGCCATATTCACGCGCGGGGCCGGTAAAAGGGGCAACCAACGCGTCAAGCTCCGCTGCAGGGAGAATGGTTCCTCCGAGAATTGCAAAACGTTGAATCGCGAAGCGGTCGCTAACGCCCTCTGCTGTCTCAGCGGCAAGGGTGATAGGGGTGATCGTTAGTGCGACAACAAGAGAGCGCAGCAGAGCCAGCGTTGCGTTGCGCTCTCTTTTGCTGCGGTGACGGTTGTGCTGAATAGGGGGTAATGTCATCGTGATATGTCTCGGTAACTAACAATTTATTCAGGCATCTATAATGAATAAGCGTAGCAGACTTTATGTATTGGCGTGGAATTTTTTCGGGTGATTCGGGCACGACAATGCGGCTGTGTGCTTTCCCTTGTGCCGAGGTAACCTGATATCGTGGCATCTGCTATACCCAAACTACTTGGAAATGCAGGTAGGCGGCAAAGGCGCGAATCCCCATGAGCATAGATAAACTATGTGATTGGGGTGAGCGACTGCGGCCAACGACCCTGCAATTTCAAGTAGAAAGGGTATACACTACGCTTTTATCGCCTTTTAAAATTTTCCCGCTTGCCGGGATAGCGCTCACGGGAAAAAGATGAATCTGTTGGTGATTAACTGTGGGAGTTCGTCAATTAAGTTCAAGCTTTTTACGATGCCTGAGGCTAACTCCTGTGTAGCGGGGCAGCTCGATGGCATTGGTACCGCAGCAGGGCGTTTTCGCTTTGGCGTTGAGACTGCTGCGAAAGAGGTTGAACTGTATGATGCTACTGCGGATCTGCCGGATCATCAGCAGGCGCTGACGCTGCTGTTTAGCAAATTGCAGCAGCAGCCTCACCGAATTGAGGCGGTGGCGCATCGCGTGGTACATGGCGGGACGGCATTTAGTGGTGCCACGCTTATTGATGCAGCAACTTTGCCGCGTATTGCGGCACTGGCGCCACTGGCGCCGCTGCATAACCCGATAAATCTGCTGGGCATTGCCGCGTGCAGCCAATTTTACCCTGAGCTGCCGCAGGTGGCGGTATTTGATACCGCCTTTCACCAGACGCTGCCAGAGGTTGCCTACCGTTATGCGATTCCCGAGGGCTGGTATCGTGATTATCAGATCCGCCGTTACGGTTTTCATGGCATCTCCCACGCCTATGTCGCGGCTCAGGCAGCAGACTTTTTAGGGCTGGAGGGGGGCGGTAACTTAATTACCCTGCACTTGGGTACCGGCGCGAGCATGGCGGCGATTCGCGAAGGTCGGTGTGTCGATACCAGCATGGGGCTTACACCGCTGGCGGGGTTGGTGATGGGGAGTCGTTGCGGCGATATTGACCCGGCGATCCCCTATCATCTGCAGCGGGTTGCGGGGCTGAGTGCGGCGGCGGTTGATGCTGCGCTGAATCAGCAGAGTGGTCTGCGCGGCCTCTGTGGCGAGAGTGATATGCGCGAAATTGAGGTAGGCGTTGCCGCTGGCAATGCGACGGCAACCCTCGCTTTACAGATCTACTGTTACCAAATTCGCAAAACCATTGGTGCATACTTTGCGGTGCTGGGCAGGGTTGATGCCCTGATCTTTACCGCTGGGGTGGGGGAGAACTCCGCCGTGGTGCGTCAGGCGGTCTGTGCAGAGCTCGCTGTTTTTGGTATTGCGCTTGATGCACAGCGCAATCTTCAGTGCCGTGGTGATATTCGTGAAATTCAGTCATCGACGAGTCGCTTGCCGCTGCTGGTGATTGCCACCGATGAGGAGTTAGCCATCGCCCGCGAAAGCCACGCTCTTTTGGCAGTTTGATATGGGTAAAGAGCAATGCCATTAAGTTAAGCTAAAGGATGTCCACCACCCGCTTGTCGGGACGCCGTAAACCCGTCCCTGGGGGCTTGACGGCGGCATTATCGACATGGAAGTCGGGTATACAGATAATGCAGGAGCGATTATCTGACCCTGCCGCCGACACCCGATATCGGGCAGTGGACATCCTTAACATAATGGCATTGTTTGGCAGCCTGATCCCCCCTCTTTAGCTATTCATAACCCCCCTTTTTTTTTTGGACTATTTTTTATGACCCGTTATCTCTATGTGACCGGTGTTTCACCACGCAGCGGTAAGGATGCCTTTGCTTTAGGCTTTATGGAGCGCTTTAGTGCCACCTTGGGTGGCGTTGGTTTTTTTCGACCGATCATTGCCAATGAGTCTGATCCAGCGCTTATGTTAATGCGGCAGCGTTATCGGCTCAGCGGCCCGTTAAGCGACTATTACGGCTATCTCGCTGCCGAGGCGCACCATCTGATCGGTGACGGTCAGCGTGATGAGCTTTATAAGACGATTATTGGTAAGTTTCAGGTGCTGCGGC
Organism: Gammaproteobacteria bacterium; assembly: GCA_015231435.1. Taxonomy (GTDB): domain Bacteria; phylum Pseudomonadota; class Gammaproteobacteria; order Thiohalomonadales; family Thiohalomonadaceae; genus JADFYS01. The sequence goes on along the minus strand of JADGBN010000019.1, from coordinate 30,486 downwards.
AACGGTTTACGGCGATTATCTGTGAAGGGGCTGATTACGGCAGTTCACTGCCGGGTCAGGAGTTTGAGTTTAATCTCGAACTTGCCAACCATTTGGGCTGCCACTTGCTGCCAGTGTTAAATGGTAAGGGGCGTGATGCGGCGCAGTTGGAGGAGGATCTGCACGCACTCTGTGAGACGCTGCAACACCATCACAGCACCCCCTTTGCGGTGATTGTTAACCGTACCGCCGAGGCCGTTGCGACGACGCTGCGTTCGACTATCGGGGCAACGCTGGAGCAGGGAACGTCACTCTGTCTGCTCGCGGAACGCGCTATTCTCGATATGCCGACTGTCGGGGCGATTGGTCAGGCGTTAAATGCCGAGGTGTTGGTGGGCAGTGATGATCTGCTGAGTCAGGAGGTGGCCGACTTTAAGGTGGCGGCGATGGAGCTGCCGCATTTTCTTGATCATGTTCGCGAAGGGAGTCTGATTATCACCCCTGGGGATCGCGCCGATATTATTCTTGGCGCGCTGATGGCTAATCACTCTATCGGCTATCCGAAAATTGCCGGTCTGCTACTAACCGGCGGGATTCGCCCAGCAGCGCAAATCGTTAGGTTGGTGGAGGGGTTGCGACGTCCGAGTGTGCCGATGTTACTGGTCGCCAGTGATACCTTTACCACGGCACTGGCGGTGAGTGCCGTGGAGTCACATATTGAGGCCAATAATCCCCGCAAGGTGGCGGCGGCGTTGGGTCTAATGGAGGGGCTGCCGCTGGCACTTTATGATCTGAATCTTGCGCGGGGCGATCGTGAATCGCATGAGATGACACCCTTGCGCTTTGAGTATGAGTTGGTGCAGCGGGCGCGGTTGCAGCGTAAACATATTGTCCTGCCAGAGGGGGAGGAGGAGCGTGTTCTGCGTGCGGCAGAGATCTTGTTGCTGCGTGACGTGGTGGCACTGACACTGCTTGGCGATCCAACGCGGATTAAACGTCGTATCAGCCAGCTGGGACTGCAGTTGGGCAGTGTCACTATTATAGATCCGACTCAGGGTGAACTGCGTCAGCGCTATGCCGAGGCGCTGTTTCAGGCGCGTCAGCATAAGGGCATTACCCTGCAGATGGCGTGGGATATGGTTGAGGATGTTAGCTATTTTGGCACGATGATGGTTCATTGCGGCGACGCCGATGGCATGGTTTCTGGGGCGGTACACACCACCCAGCACACCATCCGCCCCGCCTTTCAGGTGATTCGTGCCCGTCCCGGACATCAACTCATCTCCAGTGTCTTTCTGATGAGTCTGCCGGATCGGGTGGTGGTCTATGGCGACTGTGCGGTGAATCCTGATCCTGACGCACAGGAGTTGGCGGAGATAGCGATCACCTCCGCAGCGACGGCACGGCAGTTTGGTATTGAACCGCGGGTGGCGATGCTCTCCTACGCTACGGGTGATTCTGGTGCGGGAAGTACGGTGGATAAAGTGCGTGCTGCCGTGGCGCTCGCCCATGCGCGCGATCCTGAGTTAAAAATTGATGGCCCAATTCAGTTTGATGCCGCAGTTGATAGCGGTGTGGCGCGCACCAAACTGCCGCAAAGCGAAGTTGCCGGCCGTGCGACAGTGTTTATCTTTCCCGATCTGAATACCGGCAATAATACCTATAAAGCGGTGCAGCGCAGCGCCAATGCGGTTGCTATCGGGCCGATTTTGCAGGGATTGAACCGCCCGGTGAATGATCTTAGTCGTGGCTGTACGGTCACCGATATTGTGAATACTGTCGCATTAACCGCCATTCAGGCGCAGAGCCAGTAGCTCGGGTGGGTTCGTCCTGTGATTTGGGATTCACCCACAGAAAGAGGGTATTGATCTCAAAGAGAGCTTCCAGTATCATGCGTTTTTTTGCACATATTGCGAAACCTAGTCATCAATTTAGCATTTTTTTTTGAAACATTTAATACGAACGATAATACTGTTCACGCCAGACCGCCGTTTTATTCCGTTGTGGCGGATCGTCGTGTTGTTGCTGTTACCCGCGTTGCCGCTGCTCACTAATGCAGAGACACCCTCCGAAGAGTATGACGTTAAACTTGCCTATCTCTTTAATATTGCCCGCTTTACCACTTGGGAAGGGGGTAAGGCGAGTGACCCGTTACCCATCTGCCTGATAGGCACCAACCCCTTTGGCGAAAAACTGAAGCAGTTGGCGGGACGCAAGATCCAAAACCGCTCGCTGCAGATTAGTTTTGTCGATCTGCATACCCTCGCGGGTTGTCGCCTGCTGTTTATCAGTGCTTCAGAGCGACAGCGACTGCAAAGCATCCAATACTACCTTGCCAGTGCGGCGGGCGATGGCATTCTCACCGTCTCCGATCTGGAGGGATTTGTTTATGCGGGAGGGATGGTGCAGCTTTTTCGTGAAGGCAGTCACGTTCGTATCGCCATTAATAGTAAAAGCGTTGAAGCGGCAGGGTTGAGGCTCAGTGCCCAGTTACAGCAACTGGCGCGAACACCCCCCGAGGTGAATGACTAATGGCTCTCTTTTGGCGACCTTGGACAATTGCCAGTTCACTGCAGCGACAGATTCATCTCGCCTTTGGGCTGGTTAGTGGTTTCGTCTTAATTGCTGCGGCGATCACCTCTGGTTTTAGCCACTGGCTGCTGCTGGAAAAGGCACAGTATCAGGAGGCGCAGGCTCTGGGAGAGGTGCTGGCAAACAATCTGGCTGCGCCGTTGCTATTTCGTGACGAAGAGGCTGCCCAGTTAATTTTGCGTTCACTTAAGGTGCGCCATGATATTGATTGTGCACTGCTGATCGATCAGTTCGGTCAGCCCTTTGCGCATCAGGCGTTGGCAAACAGGGCGTGTCAAACGCCTCGTTCTGGTGAAGGGACGGCTCATGGATTAGTTATCGCCTCAGGCAACATGGTAGTGGTGGTGCCGATCTCTCTTAATGGTGATACGGTGGGCAGTCTGATGCTTCAGATTAACCAAAAACAGGTGATGGCGATTCTTGAACGCACACTCTGGATCTTGTCTGGCGCACTGGTGCTATTACTGCTGCTGGCCTATCCGATCTCCACTTTTCTGAGTCGTCGGATTACCAGCCCGATTAGCTCGTTAAGTGAAATTATGGCTGAGATTACCGTGGAGGGTCACTATCATCGTCGTGCCGAAGAGCGGGGCCCGCAGGAGATCCTCTCTCTGAGTCGCTCCTTTAACCGAATGCTGGAACAGGTCAAATTGCGTGAGGACGCGCTGGAACAGCATCAACGTGAACTTGAAGAGAAGGTCGCCGAGCGCACGGCGGATCTTGAAATCAAGCAGCGAGAGCTGGAGCAACTGGCGCGAATGGATAGCCTGACGGCGCTTTACAACCGTCGCTATTTTGTCGAGTTGGCGACGCAGGAGTTACGGCGTTCGGTTCGTCATATCCGTACTCTGTCGCTGTTGATGCTCGATCTCGACCACTTCAAGAGGGTTAATGATACCTACGGCCACTTTAGTGGCGACGTGGTGCTTAAAGGGGCAGCAGAGACGCTGCGCAGGATGGTGCGTCAAACCGATCTGATTGGCCGCCTTGGGGGTGAGGAGTTTGCTCTGATACTTCCTGAAACCGGCGAGCAGGAGGCGAAGGATCTGGCGCAACGGATCTGCGAGGCGATGGTTGCCCGAGAGTTTAGCGACATGGAAGGGGCGCGTTATTTCCACGTTAGTTGCAGTATTGGTGTGACCAGCACGCTTCCCGATGCAGAGACCCAGCTTGAGCATCTTTTAAAGCTAGCCGATGACGCCCTCTATCTGGCTAAGGAAAATGGTCGTAACCGAGTAGAAACCTTATGAATAATAACGATATAAAAACTATTTCTTACAACTGTTCGCGCACCCTGCTGTTACCCTGTTTTTTGTTCGCAATAGCGCTACAGACAACCGCAAGCAGTGCACAGGAGATTGATGATCTTCTGGGGATGGATCTTTCCCAACTTGGGAGGCTTCAGGTCACGACCGCTTCGCGCCACGCCGAGCGCTACTCCGAAGTCCCCGGTACCCTGCAGGTGGTGACCCGCGAGCAGATCCGCGAGCGGGGCTATCGCACCCTTGCCGAACTTTTGGCGGATATGGCGGCTGTCGATGTGCAGACCCTCTCCGATGGCACCAGCAATAACCGCATTGCTATGCGCGGGGTGGTGGGTAACAACAAGTTGCTGATTCTTCAGGATGGTGTTCGCATCTCCTCGCCAACGGGAGATCCGATTGCGGTGATGGATAACTTCCCTCTTTACCATGTGCGTCAGGTGGAGGTCGTCTATGGCGCTGCTTCGGCACTTTATGGTGCCGATGCCTTTACCGGGGTGGTTAACCTTATCACCGATATGGAACCGCTGGCGGGGGGGGTTGCGACGCTGGAGGGCGGTAGCTTTGGTCACCGCTACGGTGACTTTAACCTTGTCAAATCACTGGGGAAGGATCTCCGCTTGCAGTTGGGTGGTCACTGGCGTCAGGATGACAACGCCGATCTTGGCGAAGCCTATCCCGAGAGTTTTCCGCTAGCCGATTTTCGTGCCGGTGACTCGTTCAGCCAACCTACCGACAGTCAATCACTCAATACTCGGTTGGAGTGGGGTAACGCGCTCTCTTTCGGCTGGACCCACAGTCGCTATCAATCTCCCACGACCATCGGTGCCCAGCCCCAGGCGGTGCTCTACAGTGCCGATGCCAACTACACCACCCTGTTGGACACCCTTTGGGGAGCGTGGCACGGGGATCTTGGCGAACAACTGACAAGCAGCGTGACGGTCGATTGGTCGCGCCACGAAGTCGATCCCGCGTCGGAGTTCGTAAACGCCTTTACCGATTATCAGCACATCGGCTACAAATACTCTCGCAATGAGCGATGGCGCATTGATCCGCAGCTAACCTGGAAGCAGCAGGGACACCGCCTGATTGGGGGGTTAAGCTTGGAGTGGATCGATGCGCTGCCCAAGACCGCCAATTTGCCCCATCCCTATGATCAGGGTGGCCCCTTTTACTATCCCAATAGTGACGCGACGCTGGAGATCGAGATCTTTAAACCGCACTACCGCAATCAAGGTAGTTATCTGCAATACTCTGGTGAGCTGGGTGAGCGCACGCTGCTGCATCTCGGGGCGCGTTACGATAATAACTCCGAGTATGGCGCGAGCTTCACCCCGCGCGCAGGTATTAATTTCACGCTGGCTCCGGGAGCGGTGATGAAGTATCTCTATAGCGAGGCGTTTCTCGCACCTTCGCCGTTCTTCGCCTACGAAAATTACGGCAGTTTTAATGCGGGTGGCCCGCCCTACGAAAGTGGGTATTTTAAGGTGACCAATCCGGATCTTCAGCCAGAACGCCTTAACTCCCATGAACTCCGTTTTGTTTACACCCCTTCCAGCGACCTTGAGTTTAATGCCGGTATCTATCAACTGCAGGCTGACAATATCATTTATCACGCCGATACCGACTCTATCGAGAGCGGTTTTGTTCCCGGTGGCACCATCTTCTGGACAGCCACCAACGATAACGTCGGGCAAATTAATGCCACCGGTATTGATCTCGGCTTTGACTACACCCTGCACGCTGAGGGCTGGAAAACGCGTTTATTCGGCAACGCCAGCTATATGGATGGCGAACTCTCCGGTATTGGTGCGACGGTTCCCTTGCCCTTTGTCGCTTATGCTAAGGCCAATCTCGGTTTTACCTGGAGTCACGACAAGTATCAGCTAACACCAAAAATACGCTGGGTGAGTGCTGCACAGGGCCCGGTTGATAACGGTCGCCGCAGCACTCCCGGTTACACCGTGGCAGATCTCTATGGCCGCTGGTTGGGGTTGGGACAGCGTTCTGAACTCTTTTTGCGAGTCGATAATCTCTTAGATAGACGTTGGTATAGCGTTGGTGATGGCGGCAGCAGCGGCCTTGCCGATTCGCCGCAAACCCCACGCCGAATTATCCTTGGGGTTGCGCTGGGCTTTTAACCGCTAAGCGAGTGTTTTCAAGGATGACGGGTATATGCCCTAACTACTTGGAAACCCCAAAGGGGATGCGTACCAATTAATCAGCGGTGAGAATCGCTGCGTATGTCGTCGCAGGATAAAAACGCACTATCATGTATGATAACGTACAGACTGTGTGTAATTATGCGACTAATCTCCTGCCCATAGTCGGATTTTTCAAGTAATGAGTCCACCGACCTTTACTTCATGCTTGTGAAATATCCCTTTAGGGAACCGAGTTTATCCCCTGCCTGGATTCAGAACATGATTGGATCATGTTCCCAGCTGCTCTGCTTGCTGGCCCCCACAACACCGGGAGAATGATGTGCCGCACACTATCCCCACTGAAGGTTACAATCGTCTGCTCGCAGCCTTATCGCGCAATGACCGCCATCAATTTCTGGCAAGCTGTACATCGGTTGAGCTAGTGTTAGGTGATATCCTAGCCGAACCCGGCGAGCCTATTAATTACGTCTATTTCCCCACGGAAAGCTTCATCACCTTAGTAACACCAGCCATTGACAGCCGCGAGACTTTGGAAGTGGGGTTGGTCGGCGATGAAGGCATGCTCGGGATCGCCCTCATCCTTGGTGTGGAGGTGTCACCGCTACGCGCCCTAGTGCAGGGAGCAGGACTGGCACTGCGTATGGACACCGCATCGTTTCGTCGCGAACTTGAGCGCAGCTCCGTCCTACAACAAGAACTGAAGTGTTATCTCTATGTGGTGCTGGGTCAAATTGCGCAAACCGCCGTCTGCAGCCACTTCCATTTGGTGGAGGCGCGTCTCGCCCGATGTCTGCTGATGACACAGGACCGTGTACACTCGGATTCATTTCATATTACCCACGAATTCCTGGCATTCATGCTGGGTGTGCGTCGCGTCGGCGTCACCAAAGCAGCCTCTTCACTGCAGCAGCGCAAGCTGATCCGCTATAGCCGCGGGAATATCACAATTCTCGACCGCAGTAAATTGGAAACGGCGTCTTGTGGCTGTTACGCAACAGACATAGCCTACTACGATCGGATTATGGGGTCATGCTAGTGAACTTTTTCTGTGCCTTGTTGGATAGTATAGACGAAAAAAAACCAGCTGTTACACTGGTTTACGGTCTTTTTGGGGCTTCGTTAAAGCTATAGGTGGTAGTCGCGAGTGGATTTGAACCACCGACCCCCACCATGTCAAGGTGGTGCTCTAACCAACTGAGCTACGCGACTAAAGAAGTTGCGAGGATTATAAGCAGATAAAATACAGTGTCAACTTCTTTTTTAACATGTTGAATTATATTAGTTTTTGTGTTGTTTTTAGATCTGGATTATTTTCGCGTTATTAAGCAATACGTCAAATGGATGGGAACTATACCCAAACTACTTGGAAATGCAGGTAGGCGGCAAAGGCGCGAATCCCCATGAGCATAGATTAACTATGTGATTGGGGTGAGCGACTGCAGCCAACGACCCTGCAATTTCAAGTAGAAAGGGTATAGATAACATTCAATGCACAGATCCCAGTTAATATAGACAGTATAGCTGTACTTATAAACTGTTTTTTCGTTCCCTCGATTCAGCGAACGAGGTGGTGGTGATTGAGGTTAAAACGACACTACGCCCTGATGATGTTAAACACTTTACCCACAAGCTGTCGCTTTTTAAGCAGTGGCTGCCGCGCTATGCCGCTAACCGTGTTTATGGGGCGATGGCGTGGTTAAACGCCGATGCCGGTGCTGAGAGAATGGTCGAGAAACAGGGGCTGTTTAGTATTCGCGCCACCGGAAGCTCAGCAGCCATTATGAATAACGCTGACTTTACCCCACACACTTGGTGAGGATTGGGGGGCGGTTGTCGGGTGACGTTCACCGTAACCCGACCTTAAGCCATTAGGCATCTTCAGAGACATTACCCCTTGGTAAAGACGAACTCGCCGCCGACCACCTTTACCGCAATGGTATCGCCACTGGCAAAGGAGCCGTTGAGGATCTGCCGCGCCAGTCCGTTTTCGATATGTTGCTGAATGGCACGTTTCAGAGGTCGCGCCCCGTAGACCGGATCAAAACCGACCTCGGCCAGTTGTGATAGCGCCTCGTCCGTCACCTCAATACCAATCTCACGCTGTGCCAGACGCTGCCGCAGATGTTCAATCTGAATCGCCGCAATCGACTTAATCTGTGATTGGTCAAGCGGATGAAAGACCACGCTCTCATCAACACGGTTAATAAACTCCGGGCGGAAAAAGTGGCCAAGTTCGGCCATTACCTCGGCACGAATCATGGTGTAGCGTGCGGCGACATCGTTTTCATCGTGACGGTAAAGCTCCTGAATACGCTGCGAACCGATGTTTGAGGTCATAACAATCACGGTATTGCGAAAATCAACGGTGCGCCCCTGTCCGTCGGTTAAACGCCCATCATCAAGCACCTGTAACAAAATGTTAAAAACATCGGGATGTGCCTTCTCAATCTCATCCAGGAGAATCACCGAATAGGGGCGCCGCCGCACCGCTTCGGTGAGATACCCCCCCTCCTCGTAACCAACATAACCCGGAGGGGCGCCAACCAACCGCGCCACCGAGTGCTTCTCCATAAACTCGGACATATCAATACGCACCATCGCCTCTTCGGTATCAAAGAGGAAATTCGCCAACGCCTTGCAGAGCTCGGTTTTACCGACACCGGTAGGCCCAAGAAAGAGAAACGAACCGTTGGGCCGGTTGGGATCGGCAAGCCCGGCGCGGGAGCGACGAATCGCATCGGCTACCGCAGTCACCGCCTGATGCTGGCCAATCACCTGTGTGTGTAACTGGGTCTCCATCGCCAACAGCTTGTCGCGTTCACCCTCCAACATCTTGGCGACAGGAATACCAGTCCACTTGGAGACCACCATGGCGATCTCTTCCGCCTGCACACGATTACGCAGTAGCTTGGTCTCCACCTGCGGATGATCATTGGCCTGCTGTAACGAACGCTCTAGCTCAGGAATCCGCCCGTACTGCAACTCTGACATTCGCGTCAGATCCCCGGCACGCCGCGCCGTCTCCAGCTCCATACGCGCCTGCTCCAGCGACTCTTTCAGATGCTGCGTCCCCTGCAGCGCCGCCTTCTCAGATTTCCAGATCTCCGCCAAATCGGCATATTCACGCTCATGCTGCTGCAAGTCAGCCACCAGATCTTTCAAGCGCCGCTTTGACGCCTCATCGGTCTCTTTTCTAAGCGCTTCACGCTCAATTTTTAACTGAATAATGCGACGGTCGAGACGATCCATATCCTCCGGCATCGAATCGATCTCCATGCGAATACGCGAGGCCGCCTCGTCGATTAGATCAATCGCCTTATCCGGCAGCTGACGGTCGGCAATATAGCGGTGCGACAGCGTCGCCGCCGCAACAATCGCCGGATCAGTAATCTCAACCCCATGATGCACCTCATATTTTTCTTTTAGACCACGCAAAATGGCAATGGTATCCTCAACCGTGGGCTCATTGACCAACACCTTCTGAAAGCGCCGTTCCAGTGCCGCATCCTTCTCAATATATTGGCGATACTCATCCAGCGTCGTCGCCCCGATACAGTGCAGGTCGCCCCGCGCCAGCGCCGGTTTCAGCATATTACCGGCATCCATTGATCCTTCCGCCTTACCAGCACCGACCATGGTATGAAGCTCGTCGATAAAAAGGATAATCTGCCCCTCCTGCTTCGCCAGATCATTAAGGACCGCTTTAAGTCGCTCCTCAAACTCACCGCGAAATTTAGCCCCAGCAATAAGTGATCCCATATCCAGTGACAGCAGGCGCTTCTGCTTCATCCCTTCGGGAACCTCGCCATTAATAATCCGCTGCGCCAACCCTTCGACAATGGCTGTCTTGCCGACCCCCGGCTCACCAATCAGTACCGGGTTATTTTTGGTACGCCGCTGCAATACCTGAATCGAGCGGCGAATCTCATCATCACGGCCAATCACCGGATCAAGTTTGCCCTGCTCGGCACGTTCGGTGAGGTCAATGGTATATTTTTGCAGTGCCTGACGACTCTCCTCGGCATTGGCATCCTTCACCTTCTCACCCCCACGCATTGATTCAATTGCTTTACTCAGCGCCGCCGTTGTCGCCCCCTGCTGCCGCATTAATGAGCCTAACTCCCCCTTTGACTCCACTGCTGCCAAGAGAAAAAACTCACTTGAAATATACTCATCCTTATGCTGCTGCGCCAGTTTGTCGGTCTGATTGAGCAGGCGCGTTAGCTCATTGCTAACATGGACATCCCCCTCCCCCCCCTGAACGGCGGCGATACGATCTAGTTGCTGCCCAAGCTGGGAGCGCAGGGCATCGACATTCACCCCCGCCTGAGCGAGAAGATGCCGCGCGCTGCCCCCCTGCTGATCGAGCAGCGCCACCATGAGGTGCGTCGGCTCGATAAATTGATGATCCCGCCCCACCGCCAAACTTTGCGCATCCGCAAGGGCAAGCTGAAACTTCGTGGTTAATCTGTCCATTCGCATCGTCACTTCTCCGGGTATCGCCTCCAGCTGGAGGATAAATTCATAAGATGGCAATAAGATGGGGTGATTTAATGCGTAGATCAACTCTCTTTCGTGGGGGAATTCGTCAATTGTTAAAGAGGAGCACTAACCCCGCGTATGGTGCTTGGCGTGTAGCGACTTCATCCGTTCACGCGCCACATGGGTATAGATTTGCGTGGTAGTGAGGCTTTGGTGCCCGAGCAACAGCTGCACGACACGCAGATCGGCACCATGGTTAATCAGATGGGTGGCGAAAGCGTGGCGCAAGGTGTGCGGTGACAGGGTTGCCGTGATACCAGCAAGCACCGCATAGCGTTTAATTAACTGCCAAAACGCCTGGCGACTCATCGCTTCACCAAGGCGACTAGGGAAGACGGCACGGGTCAGCTGCCCCCGCTTAATTAGCTGCGGTCGTCCGCCGGTAAGATAGCGCTCCAGCCACCAAATCGCCGTTTCACCCACCGGAACCAGACGCTCTTTATTCCCCTTGCCAACGATGCGAACAACCCCCTGTTGCAGGTTAATCGCATCAATGGTGATATTTACCAACTCACTCACCCGCAAACCGCTGGCATAGAGCAGCTCGAGCATGGTGCGATCGCGCAGCCCCGCTGCGCTATTGACCTCAGGGGCCGCCAGCAGTGCCTCGACATCGGCTTCGGTTAACGATTTGGGCAGTGAGCGTGGCAGCTTGGGGCTATCAATAAAAGCAGTCGGATCAACGCTAATCGCCCCCTCACGCAGCCAGTAACGGTAAAAACGGCGCAGGGTCGAGACAATACGCGCCGTGGTTTTCGGGCGTGAGGAGATGACGCTGCGATGCTTTAGGTAGTTCTGCAGGGTGACCGCATCCGCGGTTAACAGCCCGGCAGCCGTATTTTGTAGCTGTTGCCACTGCTGTAGTTGCAGCAGATCACTGCGATAGGCCGCGAGGGTGTTGTCGCTTAAACCCCGCTCCATCCACAGGGCATCAATAAAGCGCTCGATGATCGTCTCATTATCCGCCATTAAATAACCGCCCCCTCGTGTTGCAACAGCCAACGCTTGAGCGCCACCGCCTTGCCATCGCGCTGCCCAATAAAACCACCCAAGCCATTTTTTGCCACCACACGATGGCAGGGGATAATTAGCGGCAGCGGATTGGCGGCACAGGCGGCGGCAACCGCACGCGGCGAACTCTGCAACACTTTCGCTAATTCACCATAAGGTCGGGTCTGTCCCACCGCAATCGCGGCAATCGCCTGCCAGACACGCTGTTGAAAAGGGGTTCCCTGCGGCAGCACCGGAAGCGTTAACAGCAGCTGCTGCCCCGCTACGGCATCTCTCAGATAGGCGGCGACCGCCGTTTGATAGATCGCTGGCAAAGGCGAAAGAGAAGGGTTATCGGGATTTTGGGGATTTTCGGGCAGCGGCTTAAAAAGGTAGGTCAGCGAAATTAACTGCGCTGCACTAAAGCTGAATAACAGAGTCACGCCGCCGTTTATGGGCGTCGCCAGCTGCGCCTGCTGCACGCCGTTAATTGTTGCCACGCCAGAGGTTACGGATCGGCAACTGCTTTGCTATTCGCCGGTTTGCTGGCGGCGGGCTTGCTGGTGGGCGGGCTCTTCTCTGACTTCCCCTTAGCCGCACTCTCTTTTGCCGGCGGCTTTGGTGCCACCTCCGCTGGCGGTGTCTCATCAAGAACGGCTGCCGCTGCGTTGCTGACACTATCCACCTCCACCCCCAGCAGGTTCAACTCCTGAATAATCTGGGCGCGCCGTGCAGTCTGGCTCGTCACCCGTAGCAGCTGTTTAAAAATTGTTGCGGCATCGCGTGACAGCGCTGCTTTTACCAGCGCTCTTGCCGCATGATAGCGCGCCGTCTGCGCCCAAGGATCCATATCGCCAACCCTCAGATGATCCGCTGACTCAAGATAACGTGCCGCCGCCTGTACCGACTCACCCAGCGCATCATGGGACTCTGCCATCCAGTAGAGCAGCTCGCGCTGCAGCTCCGGCGCACTGCGCTGACTCTGTTGATAGAGCTGCTGCATTAGCTTTAACGCCACCGCGTGCTGATCCCCCCCCTGCAACTCAAACAGCAGTTGCAGCAGCTGATCCCAATAGAGAGACTCAAGTTTGGCCAGATCGGGAATCATCTTCGCCAACAGATCCGCCCCTTTGTCCAGCTCACCATTCAAAAAGTGGAGGCGCACATAACGCAACTGCCAGGTGAAACGTGCCTGCAGCGCCTGCGGCGGTTGTAACTGCGCCATAATATCTGAGGCCAGTCGCAACTGGCGATCGCGAATCGCCATATCGAGCAGGGTCTCCAATGCCGTCGTTGGGATCTCGCTCAACTCTTTTATTTTGCTTGATTTATTATAGAGCTGCTGAATTAACAGCTCACTCCCTTTAACCTTGAGATGGTGCTGTGACAAGAGTTCGTGCGCGCGCTGGCGCGGTTGCTGATCACGGCTGTGATAAGCCAGATAGGCATAGAGTGAGCGCTGCAGAATCGGCGCTATCTGCTGTTTTTCAGCAAAAGCGAACCAGGATTGATCATCACCAATGAGCAGCTGATCACGATTAGCAATATAGACGGCATAACGAAAATAGGCATCCCACAAACGATCACCCACCGAATTTGCCTGCAGCAGCGCACCCTCCCGCTGTTGTGGCAGACGAAACTCGAGACTGACATCGTTGGGCATTCGTGCCAACGCCTCCAACGCCTGAATCTCTGCGGGAATATCACTTAACTGCGCCGCCGCTTCGGTGACCACCTGCAGCGCCAGCAGGCGCTGCTCCTGAGTTAAGGTCTCACTGCTTAACCCTTCCAGGGTAGCGGTGAGAATGCCACGCACCCCATGCTGTTGCCGCACCCGTGCGAGATTGATTAAATAGGGGTTTAACGGCCCTTTAAGAGAGATAAGCAGCTGCTCTGCTTCAGCGGCATTGCCGCTCGCCAGCAGCACCCGTGCCTGGAGCTGTAAAATCTGCCGCGCACTATCGGGGTAATCATGAAGAAAGCGCTGCATTGCCAGCGTCGCATCACCTCCCAAACCATCGCCCAGATAGCTCTCTATTAACCAGAGTCGCCACTGCTGCAACTTTTGTGCATGGTAGGGCTGTTGCCAGATCTCTGCAAAAAGGGTACTGCGTACCTCGCTAAAACGTTCGCTGGCAAGTAGTGCGGTAACCCGCAACGGAATTAGCTCTTGCTGAAAATAGTCGGGAAGGGAGAGCGGGTAGCTTTCGATACGTTTAAGAATGGCTGGCCACTGCTGTTGGCGCTGCAACATCTGGAGCACCAGACGCTGCCAGCGAACCCAAATTTCAAGATCGGCAAATGGCGGGGTAGCGCTCTCAAGAAGCCCCACCGCCAATTCGCCAGCCCCCACTTTTTCAAAACGCAGGGCACGTTGACGCACCTGCTCGCGCTCCCAGCCAGGTTCACTAGCCTTAACACCCACTTCAGACACAACGAGAGGGGTATCATCTGCCGCAATAGCGACAGGCGCAAAAAGGGGTAACAGAAAAAAAAGAAGAACAAAAGGGGAGGTAGTCACATGACACCTCCCCTTTTGTGTTTTATTCACCCTGAACTTCACCAGCACCAAGTCAAAATCCAGCCTGTTATTTGCATCCAGGCTGCCTGTTGACGCTAATGATGGGACTAAAGCTTTTCGCGAATACGCGCTGCCTTGCCGGTCAGTTCGCGCAGATAGTAGAGCTTGGCGCGACGCACCACACCACGACGTTTAACTACAATGGAGTCAACCACCGGGCTGTAAGTTTGAAATACCCGTTCAACGCCTTCACCGCTAGAGATTTTACGCACGGTAAACGCAGAGTTCAGGCCACGGTTACGTTTAGCGATGACCACACCCTCGAACGCCTGCAGACGCTCACGGCTCCCCTCTATAACCTTTACCTGCACCACCACGGTATCACCGGGGGAGAAGTTAGGCACTTCGCGATTCATCTGTTCCGCTTCAATCTGTTGAATGTAGTTCTGCATATCTTCGAGCTCCAAAAACCATCGATAAAAAATTGGCGCGGATTATAGCGCCTTAAAGGTCAAGATGCGCCTCTTTTTTCTTCAAGCTGCGCAAAAAACTCTGTTGCTCATCACTCAGATGAGCCGGGTCAATCTTCTCCAGCAGATCAGGGCGTCGCTGCCAGGTTCGCAACAGCGCCTGCTGCTGCCGCCAACGGGCAATACCACCATGATGACCGGATAACAGCTCTGACGGTACCGCCAGTCCTGCGTAAACCTCCGGCCGCGTATAGTGAGGACAATCGAGCAGACCTTCACTGAAAGAGTCCTGCGCCGCCGAGAGCGCATCGCCCAGCGCCCCGGGCAGCAGACGAATAATCGCATCCATGACCACCATCGCTGCCAACTCACCACCACTTAGCACATAATCGCCAATCGAGAGCTCTTCATCGACCTCGAGCTGCAACAACCGCTCATCAATCCCCTCATAACGACCACAGAGGAGAATAAGCTGCTGCGCCTCTGCCAGCGACTGGACTCTCGTCTGGGTCAGTGTGGCTCCCTGCGGCGAAAGATAGATCACCCGCGCTTGCGTAACCCCTTGCTGACGCCCATTTTGCCGCGCTGCGGCAATCGCCGCCCGCAGTGGCTCGGCTCGCATCACCATTCCCGGCCCGCCCCCGTAGGGTCGTCCATCGACGGTTTGATGCGGGTCAGCAGTAAAATCGCGGGGATTATGGGTAGCAAAGCGATAGAGCGATCGATCATACGCCCGACCGGTAATGCCACAATCAACCAAGGCATCAAACATCTCGGGAAAGAGGGTGATGAGATCAAACTGCATGGCGATGCAGTCGGCTAAAAATCGGGATCCCAGTCAACCTCAATAAGACGTGCGGCAATATCAACGCGCTGTACCGTGGCATTTAGGGTAAAGGGAATTAACCGCTCCTGATCGCCCTGCTGCACCACCATCACATCGTTGGCGCCTGTCTCAAAAAGGGAGATCACCTCACCCAACGCCGTGCCGTCACCATGCACCACCTGACACCCCCGCAGATCGCGCCAATAGTACTGATCATCGGCCAACTGCGGCAGAAGTTGCCTGTCGATGGCAATCTCATAACCGATTAGCAACGCCGCCGCATCACGATCATCCACTCCCTGCAGGTGAACAATCACCCCTTTGCTATGAGTTTTGCCCGCATCAGGCGTTATCTGCTGCCATTGCGCCGAGGGTTCGCCACGCCCCATATACCAATAGGGGTAGTGAATAATATTGTCACGCGGCTCGGTATAGGAGTAGATACGCAACCACCCCTTAACACCAAAAACAGCCGAAATTTTACCCACCACAAGCAGCTCCGGCGCAGCCATTATCTTTTCACTGCCCTGGGTTATCGGTTCGGGTGGGTTCATCTGCGACTAACGTCACCGGCAACGTTTGAGACGCTGCAAGTCACGTCAAACAATAATCAGGCGGCCTGTAATACCTGTTTACTGCTCTCTTTAATGAGTGTGGCGACCCGATCGCTGGGCTGGGCACCCTGGCTGATCCAGTGGTTTACCCTTTCATGGTTAATGTACAGACGCACCTCATTGCCCCGGGAAACGGGGTTGAAAAAGCCCAGTCGCTCGATAAACTTACCATCACGGCAATTCCGACTGTCGGTAACAACTACTTGATAAAACGGACGTTTTTTAGAACCGCCCCGAGCCATACGAATGGTGACCATCTATCTCAACAACCTCTTGGTTTTCGCAACATAATACCTGCCCGTTACTGCCACATCGGTAATGGCGGCGAGCAACGGCGTAAAAGCGGCGGATTATACCCACAAGCGGGCTGCACCGCTATCATAAATTTATAATCTGACCTTTAGGCGAAGCAATGCCATTAAGTTAAGTTAAGCCTAAGTGTGCCCACCACCCGCTTGCTGGGACGCCGTAAACCCATCCCTGGGGGCTTGGCGGCGGCTTCCCTGCCGCCGACACCCTGCAATCGGGCAGTGGACACCCTTAACTTAATGACATTGTTAGGCGAAGGGGTTCTTGCCCACCAGGCGCTCGACAAAGAATTGCAAAGAGCCATCGGCAACCGTTGGTAGCGGCCATTGCGCAATACGGTGCGCCACCTCAATAAAGGCCTGGGTTCCCTGACTGTGCGGAAAGAGATCGACCAGTGGCATCTGTTTTTGTACCGCCTTGCGCAGATAGGTATCGTAGGGAACCACGCCGGCAAGTTCGAGAATCACTTCGCTAAGAAAACGATCGGTGACCGTAACCAGTTTACGAAAAAGCTCCATCCCCTCCTGTCGCCCGTGCGCCATGTTGGCGATCACCCGAAAACGACGAATATTATGATCGCGATTAAGTAATTTAATCAGTGCATAGGCATCGGTAATCGAGGCTGGCTCATTACAGACCACCACCATCACCTCCTGGGCAGCGCGACTAAAGCTGGTTACACTGGTATCAATACCCGCTGCGGTGTCAATGATCAGTAGATCAAAATCAAGATTGAGTTCACTAAACGCATGAATCAGTCCCGCATGCTCTGCGGCCGTCAAACTGGCCATCCGTTGCAGACCGGAGGAGGCGGGAATCACGCGAATACCGCCAGGGGCGGTGACGATAATCTCCTCCATCGTCACTTCACCATCAAGGACATGGGAGAGGTTGAGTTTAGGTTGCAGACCCAGCGCCACATCAATATTCGCCAAACCTAAATCAGCATCAAGAATGACCGGTTTACCGCCCCGCTTCGCCCATGCAGCAGCAATGTTAATCGAGACATTGGTTTTACCAACCCCCCCCTTGCCACTGGTCACCGCAATGACCCGAATCGGTCGCGCTCTTGCCACCCGCCGCAACCCTGCAGCTTGATCAAGTCCCATTACTGCGCTCCTCCCATACAAAAGGCGACGGTCTCTTCATCGGGCAGTTCGCGTTGGCGCTCCTGCAGATAGGAGACACTTAAATTAACCAGTTTATTACTGCGGGCCGGCTGAATATCTTCCGGCACCTGCTGTCCGTCACAAAGATAGGCAATCGGTAGGCGGTTTTGAATCGCCACGGTTAACGATCCGCCCAACGCCGTGCTCTCATCGAGTTTGGTTAACATTAACCCCGCCAGACGCGAGGCGGAGTAGGCGCGTACCGTCTCCTCCTGCGACTGCAACTGACTGGAGGCGGAGAGCAGCGCGTAGATGTCAATCTGTTGACGCATCTCCATCAGCATCTGTAACTGGGTATTCGCCAGTTGCTGACGATAGCCAACCCCTGCGGTATCAATAATTACCAACTCAAAATCCTGCAGCAGATCGAGGGTTTGCTGTAACTCTTCACTATTTTGCGCAACATGCACCGGAGAGCCAAGAATCCGACCAAAGGTTCGCAGCTGCTGATAGGCACCAATACGGAAGTTATCAATAGTCACCAGCGCCACGCGATCGCTGCCGTGACGCAGCGCATAACGTGCTGCCAATTTTGCAGCGGTGGTGGTCTTACCCACCCCTGACGGCCCCACTAGGGCGATAATACCGCCCTGCTCGATAACATTATCGTGGGTCACCTCAATGCGCATCGCCAGCGTCTTCATCGCTTGCTGCCAATTTTTTGTCATGCTGTCGGTAAGCTGAATCTCATCAACAATCTTTTTACCCATTTCACTGCTTAGACCAAGCTGCAACATATTCTGCATTAACGGCACATAGAGGGGGTGTCGGTTTTTTAACTCACTCCACGCCAGTCCATTAAGCTGATTCATCATCATTTTTCGCAGTGACTGCAACTCTTCACGCATTGCGTTAAATCCGGTATCCTGTTGATTGGCTGCCGCTTTTTCCTGACGCGGCGCTGCCGCACGGCTACGGTTACTGGCACTATTGGCCGCTGCACCGCCACTACGGGAGGGGTGCAACTGCTGAACATTAACCTGTTGTGCAGGGGCTTGTGCCAACCCTGCTTTGCTACTAACCGCTGCACGCGGTGGCACTGCCGGTTTTTCGCCACGTTTCGCCGCCTCAATGGCGAGACGTAACGCCTCGGTTTGATCCAGTACCGGATCGGGCAGCGGTTCAGCATAGGATTGCGGACGCAGGGTGCGCGGGTCAACCGCCTTCACTTCATGCGCACGCGTTTCACGCTGCCAGCTCGGTGAGGTCAGCACTGGGCGCGGCGGAGTTGGACGCGCTTCACGGCGAGCAGCGGCAGGTGCAGGCGCCGCCTGATGATAGTAATCATCCGCTGGCTCATCATCATAGGCACTATTCATTGCCTGTGGCGGATAATGCGATGACTGTACCACCTCACTATCACGCGCCATCTGACCCACCAGTTTGGCGTCATAATCGACTGCAGCCACCACTTCAACACCGCCGGCAACCTGACGGTTCGAGAGAATCACGGCATCGGGGCCCTGTTCATCACGAACCATCTGTATCGCACTGCGCATATTAGGTGCAACGTAGCGTTTAATTTTCATCTCGGCCTCACAGACTGGGGGTAATCCGTGGCAGGCCGGCTAACGATTAGGCACGGCCTCCAACGGTTGCAACTATCTTTAACTGTTTATCATCCGGGATCTCGTTATACGAAAGTACACTCAACCCGGGTAACGAATTACGCACAAAGCGCGCCAGCATCTCACGTAACTGCGGTGAGGTGAGAAGAATGGCCGGTTTCCCGGCCATCTCTTGCTCAAGGGTACTGTCGGCTAAACCTTTGTGAAGCTGCTCGGCCATTGCTGGCTCAATAGCTGCGAGCGAACCGCCACCACCCTGGACACTCTGATGCAATATCTGTTCCAACTCTGGCGACAAAGTAATGACGCTCATCTCAAAATTCGATCCGTTAATTTTTTGCACGATCATCCGCCCCAACGCAACCCGCGCCTGTGCGGTTAAAATACCGGCATCCTGAGTATGCGGAGCGGCATCAGCCATCGCCTCGGCAATCGTGCGCATATCGCGGATCGGAATACCCTCCATGAGCAGATTTTGCAGTACCTTTGCTAGGGTTCCCAGTGACAAGGTTTTCGGCACCAGATCCTCCGCCAGTTTGGGTGTCACCTTGGTCAGCTGATCCAGCAACTTCTGTACCTCGTCATGACCTAACAACTCATGGGCATGACCCTGCAGCACCTGGCTCAGGTGGGTGGCAATCACCGTGTTGGGATCAACCACGGTATAACCGAGGCTCTGGGCATTCTCGCGCTGCCCCACCTCAATCCACACCGCATCAAGACCAAAAGCGGGATCTTTCCCCTTAATCCCCTCCACCTTGCCATAGACCTGCCCCGGATTAATCGCCCTTTCACGATCAGGATGAATCGTTGTCTCGCCCACGGTCACCCCCTGCAGGGTGATGCGGTAGCCGTTGGGCTGAAGCTCAAGATTGTCGCGAATATGTACCGGCGGCACGAGAAAACCCAAATCCTGGGAGAGCTTTTTGCGCACCCCCTTTATTCGCCCCATTAACTCACCACCCTGCGACTTATCAACCATGGGAATCAGGCGATAACCGACCTCCAGACCAATCGGATCCACCATCGGCACATCATCCCAGGAGAGCTCTTTGGTCTCCGGCGACGCGGTCATCTCCGGCAGCAGTTCAGCAACGCTCTCATGCTGCTTGCGCTGCTTCTCGGTACGCAGCATATACCACCCCAGCAAGCCCAACAGCGAGGCGATAAACAGAAAGGGGAAAGTAGGCATTCCAGGAACCAGGCCAAGCAGCGTCAGAACGGCAGTGGAGAGCCAGATCACCGTGACATTATTAAAGAGCTGACCAAATATCTGCTCCCCCATACTGCCCGACTCGGAGACCCGCGAAACAATAATACCCGCTGCGGTGGAGAGCACCAGCGCCGGGATCTGCGCAACCAGACCGTCACCAATGGTCAAAAGAACATAGACCTCACCCGCTTTCGCGACCGTCATCCCATGTTGGCCAACGCCAATAATCAGACCACCAATCACGTTAATAATGGTGATCATAATGCCCGCCACCGCATCACCGCGAACGAACTTACTGGCACCATCCATGGCACCATAGAAGTCTGCCTCCTGTCCGGTCTCCTTGCGCCGCCGCCGCGCCTCTTTATCGTCAATAAACCCAGCGTTCAAATCGGCATCGATCGCCATCTGTTTACCCGGCATCGCATCGAGAGTGAAGCGGGCACTCACCTCGGAGATCCGCCCGGAGCCTTTGGTCACCACCGAAAAGTTAATAATCACCAAAATGATAAAAACGATAATACCGACGGCGTAGTTACCGCCAATAACAAAATCACCAAACGCCTGAATCACCTGACCTGCGGCATCGGGACCCTTATGGCCCTCAAGCAGCACCACCCGTGTCGAAGCAACGTTCAGTGACAGACGAAATAGGGTAGCTACCAGCAGAATCGTCGGAAATACGGCAAAATCCATCGGCCGCAGGGCATAGATAGCCACAAGAAGAATGATCAGCGACAGGGCGATATTAAAGGTAAAGAAGATGTCCAGCAGCATGGGCGGCATCGGCAGAATCACCATGGAGAGCAGCATCACCACAATAATCGGTGCGCCAATCCCCTTCAGATGACCTAACTTTGCGCCATGACGATTAAACAGCCCTTTTAGCACTTCCATATTAACCACCTACTCAAACAGATAAGTTGACTAACCATCACGACGCAAATCATCAGGAATAGGCATCTCATGCATAGACTTTGCCATCTTTTCCGCCTGCACCTTGTCACCACGGCGCAGATGATAGACGTAGGCAAGCACCTGCGCCACCGCACGATAGAGCCCCTCGGGTATTGGGCTGTCCACTTCGGTGCTGTAATAGATAGCGCGCGACAGTGGCGGTGCCGTAATCACCGGAATGTGGTGCTCTTTAGCGATCTCACGAATACGCTGGGCTAGATAATCGACACCTTTAGCCACCACCAGTGGTGCCCCCATGCTCCCCCCCTCATAACGCAACGCCACGGCAAAGTGCGTCGGGTTGGTAATCACCACATCTGCCTTTGGAACCGCCTCCATCATCCTTTTCTGATGCATCTGGAACTGGATTTGCCGCTGGCGACCCTTAATCTCGGGACTCCCCTCGGTCTGTTTCCCCTCCTCCTTAACCTCCTGCTTCGACATTTTTAGCTGTCGTGTATGATCCCAAAGCTGGTAGGGGATATCGACGGCGGCGACGATAATCAGGGTACTGCTTAACACCAGAAAGACCCATAACAGTAGATCTGCCGCGTGCGCCATCGCCGGAAGGAGATCCTCCTTGCCTAAACCGACAAAATGGCCCTCAAAAATATTGACATAGATAATCGCCGCCACCGCAACAATGGAAAACTTCACCAACGCCTTGATCATCTCGACCAGACCGCGCCAGGTAAAAATTTTTCCCATCCCCTTAATTGGATCGAGCTTCTCAATTTTTGGCGCCAATGCCTGGGTTGAAAAATTCCAGCCACTTAACAGCAGTGCCGAGGCAATTCCCGCGACGACCATCGCCAAAAAAAAGGGGAAAAGCATATTCAGCGAGCGGTTCATCAGCCCGAGAAAGTGCGACGTAAAGCGATCGGGATCATGAATGAGCGCCGGATCGAGGGTGAAGCTGCCGCGCATAATCTCCTCCATCTCACGCAACATATAGCCCCCTATAAAAATAAATGCCGCCCCGGCGGTTAACAGCACGACAACCGTTGAAAGCTCTTTTGAACGGGGTAACTGCCCCTTCTCGCGGGCATCGGAGAGCCGTTTTCCTGTGGGCTCTTCCGAACGTTCCTGACCATCATCCGCCATCGTGGCTACCCTCCCAAAATGCGCTCGATAAGCGCAATCACCGATTGGAGAATAACCTCAAACTGGCTTTTCACCACCGGCAGGGTGTAAATGGCAAAGAAAAAACCAAAGATAATGGTCATCGGAAAACCGACCGAGAAGATATTGAGCTGCGGCGCTGCCCGCGCCATCACCCCAAAGGCAATATTAACCAAGAGCACCGCCGCCAGTGTCGGCAGAGCCAACCACAAACCGAGCTGGTAAAGTGTGCCGCCCCAGGTGGCCAACGCGTAGAAGGCGTCCCGATCCAGCCCAGCACCGCCAATCGGCATCACCTGAAAACTGTTAAAGATCATGTCAAACATTAACAGATGGCCATCCACTGCCAGAAACAGCAGGGTTGTCAGCATTAGATAGAGCTGTGCCAGAACCGGGACATCGGCACCATTTTGCGGATCCACCATGGTGGCAAAACCTAACCCCATCTGCATCGCGATAATCTGCGCCCCCATAATAATGGCAGCAAAGATGAGTTGAAAACTAAAGCCAATCGCAATACCAATCAACACCTCCTGAATGGTAATTAGCAGCGCCTCCCAGCTAAAGGGGTCAACCGCAGGGGCAGTTGGCAGCAGTGGTACCAGCGCCGCAGTGAGGGCGATCGCAGCTACTATGCGCACGGGTGACGGCACGCTCTCCGCCCCCGAAACAGGTGCCACCATCACCATGCTGGCAATGCGAAACAGCGGCCAGAGATAGCTCCCCACCAGCGCGGTAATTTCAGTGGTGGTGAAGTTCATCCTCGCCCCCTGCCAAGTGGTTCGCCAAGACCGACTACCCAATCAGATTGGGTATGTCACCAAAAAGCCGTTTGGTATAGTCAACCAAGACGTTAAGCATATAGGGGCCTGCATACATTAGCACCCAAAAGGTAATGAGCAGTTTGGGAATAAAGGTCAGGGTCATCTCATTAATTTGGGTTGCCGCCTGAAACATCGCCACCAGCAGACCAACTCCCAAGGCCGGAAGGAGAATGATCATCGTCAATACGGTAATCATCTCCAGCGTCTCCTGAAAGATGGTTAAAATCGTTTCAGGGGACATAGTAACTCCCCGCAAGGGTGCCCATCACCAGCGTCCAGCCATCGACTAGCACAAAGAGCATTAACTTAAACGGGAGGGAGATAATCATCGGCGAGAGCATCATCATACCCATCGACATCAAGACACTGGCGACGACCAGATCGATGACCAAAAACGGGATGAAGATGAGAAAACCGATGGAAAAGGCGGTTTTTAGCTCACTGGCGACAAAGGCAGGAATAATCACCGTCAACGGCACGTCATCAATACTTTGTGGCGCGTCGAGTTGCGCCATCTCAAGAAAAAAGGTGAGCTCACTCTCCCGAGTCTGGTTGAGCATAAAGCTGCGTAACGGGACGGTGCCGCGTTTAAGCGCGGTATTCATGTCGATCTCATCGTTATAGTAGGGGTAGAAGGCCTCTTCAGTAATGCGATCAAAGACCGGCGCCATAATAAACATCGTTAAAAAGAGCGCCATGCCAATAATCACCTGCGCCGAGGGTGCCTGCATCAGCCCTGTCGCCTGCCGCAAAATACCCAGCACAATCACAATGCGGGTAAAGGAGGTCATCATTAACAGCATGGTCGGCAGCATCGTCAGGATGGTCATCAGTATCAGTAGCTGAATACTGAGGGAGTAACTCTCGCTGCCATTGGGATTGCTGGTCACGGTGATCGCCTGCAAACCCTGGGCGGCAAACCCTGTTGGGGTAATGACCATCAAAAGCATCACCATTAACGGGGGTAACCAACGCGATAATCGGTGTAAGCTAATCATGAGCTGTGGGGCCGCTGTAACAGTTGCGCCAGACGCTGGGCAAAAGGGCTCACCGTCGTCGTACTGGTGACGGCTGTTTGCGGCATAACCGTTGTCTCAAAGGTATGCAGATGCGACACCCGCCCCGGTGCCACACCCAACAGCAGTTGCGTCTCACCAACCTGCACCAGCACCACCCGCTCGCGACTGCCTACCGCACCCCCCCCAAGGACCTTCACCGGATAGCGACCGACAAGACCGACCGTCCCAAGACGACGAAATAGCCAGGCTACCGAAAAGATGAGCGCCAACGTCACCCCGAGCATGAGGGTAACCTGCAACAGAGCGCCTGCGGAGAGTGGATCAGTGAGTCGGGAAGGGGTGGCAGCTCGCTCGGCAAGCAACTGGGTAGCGACTTGACTGCCGGTGATAGCGGTGGCTTCCGGTACAGCAACAGCAACCGGGATCAGGTGCGCTAAGAATAGTAACCATACGACCCAACCATAGTGTCGTAGTGCCGTCATCACTTCAGTTTTAACACCCGCTCGGCAGGGCTAATCACATCCGTTAGACGAATGCCGTACTTTTCGTTCACCACCACCACCTCGCCATGGGCGATGAGCGTACCGTTAACCGTCACATCCAGCGGTTCACCGGCGAGACGATCAAGTTCAACGACAGAGCCCTGATTCAGTTGCAGCAGATTACGAATCGTAATACTGGTGCGCCCAATCTCCATGGCGATAGTGACGGGAATATCGAGAATGACATCAAGTTTGACATCCTCCGGGGCAGGCTGGGGTGGGCGTTTGCGTTTATCGGAATTGCTACTCAGTTGCGACGACTTGCCTTCGACCAGACCACCTGCTACCGGCGCGTCAATCTCGGTATCATCAATGCTGTCTAGGGGGTCATCAAAATTCGTGGTACTTTTTTCAGCCATGGCTAAATTCTCCTAAAAGAGTCTGTTTCAGTGTTATGCTCTACCTGTGAAACAATTTTAATTGCAGCTTTGTCGTTATGCTCTCCCAGCGTACCGCGAAAAATAGGGATCCGCTCTGCCTTAATCGTCACCAGTTCAGGCATCTCTATGGGAATAACGTCACCGACGCGCATCCGCAGAACATCCCCCAGGGAGAGTTGCGTCTCCGTCAAACGGCAGGTCAGCTCAACCCTCGCCTCATTAATCTCTTCGCGTAGCGAGACCAGCCAGCGATCATCAACATCACTACGAGTATTCTGTACCCCGGCATCGAGCATTTCACGAATTGGCTCGAGCATCGCGTAGGGGATGGTAATATGTACTTCGCCGCCGCCCCCCTCTAACTCCACCTGCATTTTCGAGATCACCACCACCTCGGAGGGGCCCACAATATTGGCAAACTGCGGATTCACCTCGCGACCGACAAACTCAAACTGAATATCCATCACCGGTTCCCACGCCTTGGTGAGATCCGTAAATGCCATCTCCATCAGTCGCTGGACGAGGTGGAGTTCGGTTGCGGTAAACTCCCGACCCTCAATCTTGGTATGAAAATGACCATGACCGCCGAAAAAGTTATCCACCAGAATGTAGACAAGTCGCGGATCAAAGACCAGCAGCGCCGTTCCCCGCAGCGGTTTCATGCGAATCATATTCAGACTGGTAGGCACGAACAGCGTATGAATATATTCAGAAAACTTAATCATATCGATGCCGCCAACCGAAATCTCCGAAGAGCGGCGCAACATATTAAAGAGGGTGACACGGAAATAGCGGGCAAAACGGTCATTCACCATCTCCAGTGTCGGCATCCGTCCACGGACAATGCGATCTTCACTGGCAAAGTCATATTCCCGTGCCGCAGCGCCTGCTGAACCGCCATCATCGCCACCATCTGCGGTCTCAATATCACCATCACTGACGCCATGCAGGAGGGCATCAATCTCATCCTGGGAGAGTAAATCAACTCCTGACATAATCGCTTACCCGTCAGTTACTGCATGATTAATTTAGTAAAATAGATCGCCTCAACGCCGTCCATCGCCTCCTGCTCTTTAAGCGCTTTCTGAGCAATCTCGAGCATCCCCTTACGCAGCTTCTCTTTACCTTCAGGAGTACGCAACTGCTCATAACTTGGCTCCGCCAAAAGGATATTAAGATTATTACGAATAATCGGCATATGAACCTTCAGTAACTCTGCCACAGTAGGACTAAAGGTCATTAACTGCGCCTCTATCTGAACATGACGCGCCGGACGTTTTTCAATCAGATTTGCGGTAATGGTATCGAGCTCGACATAATAGGTCTCCAGCACCACCGCCTCCTCAACCGCAGGCGCAGCCGTACCGCCACCACCGCCAAAGAGAAAGAAGGTAATACCCGCACTTGCCCCCATCATCACCAGCATGACCACACTCATGATAATAATTAACTTTTTGTTAGAGCCCTTGGCATCTAAATCAACCTCTGCCGCCTCTTTGGGTTTCTCTTTCTTTGCTGCCATTACAGATCCTCAAACTAATACAAAAATAAAAAATAACAAGGAGGAGAGTTATCTGCCCCATGATTACCTCGGAAGTGGTACGCAAATAGCACTCTCAGCCTCGCCTGACCTCAATGCCATTAAGCTAAGGGTGTCCACTGCCCGATTGTCGGGTGTCGGCGGCAGGGTCAGATAATTGCTCCTGCATTATCTGTATACCCGACTTCCATGTCGATAACGCCGCCGTCAAGCCCCCAGGGATGGGTTTACGGCGTCCCGGCAAGCGGGTGGTGGACACGCTCAGGCTTAACTTAATGGCATTGCGCCTGACCTACCTCAGCATTTTTAGCGCCAAGATCAAAAATAGCTGAAGTTACAATATTTTAGGCGCTATCATCAGACACTGATTATTGTAACATAGCCGCCCGCGACAACTACGGGGAAATATCGCCAAAAAAATGTCACTTGAGAAGATGCTCGCGATAAAAGCGCAACTCGTCAATTGACTCACGAATATCAGAGAGCGCCTGATGCGCATCCCCTTTCTTAAATTTTTGCAAACGCCCCTGATACCAGGCTGCCGACAAAATCTTTAAGGTCGAAACATCCATGTTACGGTAATTAAAAAAGGCCTCAAGACGGGGCATCCATTGCGCCAGAAAGCGACGATCCTGGCAAATTGAGTTACCACACATCGGGGCACTCTCCGCAGTCGTATGCGCTGCCAAAAACGCTAGAGTCGCCGCCTCCGCTGCCGCCTCATTATCGCTGCTCTGCCGCACCCGCTCAATTAACCCCGAAGCGCCATGGTGCTGGCGGTTCCACTCATCCATGAGCGCCAGTATCGGCTCTGGCTGATGCACCGCAATGACCGGCCCCTCGGCAATCACCTCAAGGTTCAGATCGGTCACGATAGTGGCTATCTCAATAATTCTGTCCCGCGATGGTTCCAGACCCGTCATCTCCAGATCAATCCAAATCCAACGATCCTGCCTCTTCTCTTGACTCACCTGACACCCTCTTTAAGCTAAACATCCGACAACTGCCCAGTACCAGCCCCGGCAAAACACCATTTTACGCTGCTACTTGCCATTCATTCTAGCAAAAGCTACTCTCTTACCCCATTTAACCCACTCTCTCCTGCAGAATCGATGATCAACGCATGAATAACCGCTGCTGGTAGACGACGACCCTTTGCAACTTTACTGTGAAATAACCTGAAGAGAACCCTGTGAATAGCTTTACTTTACTATTTATTCTCCTGCTGTCACTCTCCATTATCACCCATCTCTATCTGGATTGGCGCCAAGCGCGGGCTATTCGCAGCCATCGCACTGCGGTTCCCCAACCGTTTAGCGATAAAATTGAACTCGCTGCCCACCATAAGGCGGCCGACTACAATCTTGCCAAGGGACGCTTGGGTCGTCTTGAGTTAGTGGTAGACACCCTGCTGTTACTGCTCTGGACCCTCGCTGGCGGTCTGGAGCTTCTCGACCAACTCTGGCGCCACAGCGCTCTTGCCCCCCTCTGGCAGGGAACTGCGGTGATTATCTCTTTTATGCTAATAGGCGCCCTGCTTGCCCTCCCCTTCAGCCTCTACCGCACCTTTATTCTTGAGCAGCGCTTTGGCTTTAACCAGACAACCCCTGCCACCTTTATTAAGGATATTTTTATCCAACTGCTCCTGACGCTCATCATTGGCGTACCGTTTATCGCCCTCATTCTCTGGCTGATGCAAAACAGCGGCGCTAACTGGTGGCTCTGGGTATGGGGTAGCTGGCTAAGCTTCTCACTGCTCATGCTCTGGGGTTACCCGCGTTTTATTGCCCCACTCTTTAATAAATTTACGCCTCTGGATAACCCTGATCTGGTGAGCCGCATTGAGACTCTGCTTAAAAAATGCGGTTTCACCACCGGTGGACTCTTTGTTATGGATGGCTCAAAACGCTCGCGTCACGGCAATGCCTACTTTTCCGGGTTGGGTAAAGAGAAGCGGATCATCTTCTTTGACACCCTGCTTAACGAGTTAACTAGTGATGAGATTGAGGCGGTGCTGGCTCATGAACTTGGCCACTTTCATCACCATCACATTCCCAAGCGCATTCTGCTTATGGCGGTTATCGCGCTTGCGGCACTCGCTACTCTCGCCTGGCTGATAGAGATGAGCTGGTTCTATACAGGGTTAGGCGTTAGCACCCCCTCAAACCACATGGCACTGCTG
The DNA here is from genome assembly GCA_015231435.1 of Gammaproteobacteria bacterium. Taxonomy (GTDB): domain Bacteria; phylum Pseudomonadota; class Gammaproteobacteria; order Thiohalomonadales; family Thiohalomonadaceae; genus JADFYS01. The sequence goes on along the minus strand of JADGBN010000019.1, from coordinate 1,700 downwards.
CTATTTATGCTCACCCTGCCGCTGGTCACCCTCTTTCTGCAACCCCTGATGGCGCTCTCAAGTCGGCGTCATGAGTTTGAGGCGGATCAATTTGCCGCGTCAGTCGCCTCCGCAGATCGCCTTATCTCGGCATTGGTCAAACTTTATCGTGATAACGCCAGCACCCTCACCCCTGATGAGCTGCACTCCGCTTTTTATGATAGTCACCCACCGGCCGCCATCCGCATTGCCCGTCTGCAGCAGCATCTCTCTTGAGCAGTCGTAAACTGAGCCGCCAGCAACAGTGGCGCATTGAGAAGATTCAGCAAGATCGCAGCCAACGCGCCCAACGCCGTGAACAGCACTTAAACGATCAGCAGGGTGAGACCACAGCGGCAACCCCTGGCGAAGAGGAGCACGGTCTGATTATCGCCAACTTTGGCGCCACCGCCGTGGTGGAGAGCAGCAGTGGGACAACCTGCCACTGTAGCGTCCGGCAAAATCTTGGTCGTCTGGTGGTTGGTGACCGTGTTGTCTGGCAGCGCGTTCATGCGACAAGTGGAGTGATTAGCGCCCTTACGCCACGTCACACCCTGTTAAGCGCCCCCGACAGCAGCGGTGCCATGCGCCCTGTGGCGGCAAATGTCGAACAGATCATTATCGTCATGGCGCCACTGCCACTCTACAGCGAACTCCTCATTGACCAATATCTGGTCGCCGCCGAACTCACCCAGATACCACCGCTCATTCTGCTTAATAAGTGTGACCTGATAAGCAGCAGCGAAGAGGAGGCTTTTCACGCCCTGATACTGCGCTATCGTCATATCGGTTATCCGCTGTTACCAACCTCGATTCATAACCTCTCATCACTTGATCAACTTTGGCAGCAACTGGCGGGAAAGACCTCGGTTTTTGTCGGTCAGTCAGGCGTCGGGAAGTCGTCACTTATTAATCGGCTGCGCCCCGATTTAAGCATCGCGACCACACCCCTCTCGGATCGCAGCAACCTTGGGCAACACACCACCTCTACCAGCCAACTCTACCACCTGCCACAACAGAGGGGGGGCGGCACACTCATAGACTCACCCGGTGTTCGCAATTTCAGCCTCTGGCCCGTCGATGCCACGACCCTGTTACATGGCTTTATTGAGATGCGCCCGTTTATCGGCCACTGCCGCTTTCGCAACTGCCGTCATCAGCAAGAGCCAGATTGCGCGATTAAAAATGCGGTAACCGCAGGGGAGATTAGTACAACTCGACTCATGAGCTACCAACAGATGGTCGCCACCATGACTGCGGAATGATACCGCTCCTTGCAACACTGCGGTGAAACGGACAGCGCGGTTTTTGCGCAGCACCTTGTTAGCCATTTTCAGTTTTCCCTGCCAACTCATTCGCCAGCATCTCCGCCTGCTTAAGCACCGTCTCGGTGGCCAGCTTCTGCATATCCGGCGGATACCCGAATTGCCTCAAAGTCCTTTTCACAATAACTTTGAGTTTTTCCTTCACGCTTACAACACCACATCCGGGCATTTTTCTGGTTTCCCTGACTGCCTCATAACCCTGCCCTCCCCAACATTTCCACCGCACCGATTTCCATCTTTGAAAAGGCGAACCATTTCTTGCCCAGATCCTTGAGTGACGCACCGACATGGTAGATATCGTCGTCGATGATCACAAATCGGTCATGGGTGAGTTTGAATTCCTGCACCTTGATGGCG
>JADGBN010000199.1 GCA_015231435.1 Gammaproteobacteria bacterium | reverse complement strand
TTTCCATCTCCGCCGCCGCCCAGCTCTTCATATCTCTCGCCTACCTCAATAACACTAAATTTGCGATTAGCTTAACCCACCAATACTTGTGTATAACGATGAGCGCAGCGCGTGGGAACGAGAAAATCTAGACAGATTCTGCCTAGCACACCCGATCGACACTCTGTTTAGTTAACTGTTAGGTGTTCAAAACGTCCAGCATCTAGCATGTTTTTTCAATTTATGGGCGGGGAGAATTAATGTGAAAAGGTTTGTTTGGGGGGTTGTTTTAATGGTACTGGGGGTTTTGTCTTTTATTGGTGCAAATGGAGCAGATAAGGATGATGCAATTTCAGGTGGATTTATGTTTCTTATTGCGGGTGCAATATTAACATATTACGGTAATAAATATAAAAATGAATTAAAACAAACATCAGAATTTGCTCTTCAAATGATACGAGATGATGGAAAAATTGATGCTAGAGAGCTTGCTCAACGAGTTGGTGTTTCAGAGGTTGATATAAGAATGTACATTGCTGAATCTCAAAAAAAAGGAGTAATTCCTTTTAAAGCTGACATTTTATAAATCTAATCATCTGGAGCCAACAATGAAAAGCACGGTGAGAAAAACATGCCAATCATGTAAAACTGAGAAGGGGAATAGTGTCAGGTCTTGCATTGCTACAATATTGTACTCTCGTTCCCACGCGCTGCGTGGGAACGCAGGGAGAACCGCGCTGCGGTTCGTCACATCTTGGCTTCGATGAGCTTACTGGGTGACGCTCCGCAGCGCGGAGTGGCGGCATTCCCACGCAGCGCGTGGGAACGAGAAATCTAGTAATCTAGTAATACGTTGAATGGAGAATGATGCAATGATGGTAGAGGGTGTTAATGTAGAAACTGGTAAAACAGTTCAATTGAACTCGGATTTGCTAAACGATGATGTGATTTTCTCTTTAGCTAAAATTGAGCTTACCGAAACACAACTGAAAAGGAAAATTGATAACCTTTCGGTTTCCGCGGATTTGAAGTCCCTGATTTTTTCAATTGCTAAAACAACTATTAAGGTCGGTAATCGCATTGTTAAGCTTGGTGCAAAACTGTTGGAATACGTATTTCAGCTATTTCAACAGCATCCCGAGACAACATTTGGAATGATATTTGGAGCAATTATTGGAGTCTTAGTATGGTCAATACCATTTCTAGGCGTTGTATTGGGTCCTTTGGTTACGCCAGTGGCAATAGCGTTTGGAATGATTAAGGGGGCTCAGATTGATATAAATAATGCTGAATTAAAAAATAAGATAGAGAAAGTTAATTCGGAATTTAAGGCATTCGAGGCATAATACTATGAGTAAGCATGTTGGGTTTAATGTTGAGGGTATTGATTGTGTAGTAAAGGATGAAAGGAGTTTTAAATCACAGCTATACATTGGTTCTGATGCTTATGCTAGTAGCAGGGTTGTAAAATCTCTTTCGGACTTATGGGATGTTGCTGGAGCAGCCGCAACTGGGGGCGTCTTGGTAAGTTCTACTACTGTAGCCTCTACATTTTTTGCCCCGTCAGGAATTCTGGGAATAATTGGCATCGGCACAGCAGTAACGCCTATTGGCTGGGTAGTTGCTGCAGCGGTAGTTTCTGGTGGGGCATGGTATGGGGTTGTGAGCTACTGCCGAGATATTCAGAAAGATAGAGTGGAGGAAATTCCAAAATTTATCAACACTCCGCTGGATATTTTAGCCATAAGTCTTTTTGATCTATTAGCTCCCCTTGCAATTTGTGTTGCGAATGCCGATGGTAAAGTGTCGGATGATGAGATACAAGCGATCCATAATTATTTTGTTGCAAAATGGGGGTACTCTCCTGAATTTGTAGATGAAGGATTGGTATTTATAATTAATAATATTGAAAAATATTCTGTTGACGAAGTTGCTAAAAGTCTTGCGAAGTTTAAGAAACAGAGCAAGGACTGCAATTACAAGGAAATGAGCCGGTCTATACTTCTTTTTCTGCGTAATATTGTGGAGTCAGATGGAGTTATTGATGATAAAGAGTTGGAAGTTCTGTCAGCCATTGATCATTTATTTGCTGTAGAAGGAAGGAATCAATTCCAAGTAATAAAAGAGAAAGTGAGTAAGCCTAGTGGGAAATTTTTGAAGACACACTAAGTGAATTTTACGAAATTTCACTAAAGATTGTTGAAAAGGGTAAATAGGGTACCTGTGCAGCTCTTCCCGCTCTCTCCGCAGCTTTCAATCTTTACATAGGATTTAGTTAAATGTTAGAGAATATGGAAAAACTAGCATTAATAGTTCATAGATTCAAATATTTAGTCGTGAGCATGGGGGCTATTTCTCTTACCATGATTATCTATTTTATTCTAAGGGGTGATAATTATTTCGATGAATACTTAACTCCATCTATCATGACATTTAGTTGGTGCTTTATACTCTACGGCATCGCAGTAACCTTTGAAAAAGGTTCACCAATCATCCAACAGAACGATGGATTTTTTACACGAATTAAAAAAAGATCATTAAGATTTATATTCCATATTTATTCAATATTATTCTTTTTAATCACTCTGTTAATGTTTTACGAAACCTACATATTTTTCAGATTGGCACTATCAGCGTTTTTATAGCGGTACAAAATCAGATCTTAAGTCGTGGATAGTATGGAAATGGGAACAGACACGATAACGCCCTCTACTTAAATCGAGCAGAGAGTACACAATTCGCAAAACGCTCTACATCGCCAGCGACCGCGTAGTTAATCTGGCGCTGGGCGAGCATTTAACCATGACGGGGGATAACGTCTTTCGTTATCGGGATATGAAAATGGTGGTCAAGGGGTGGATAAATCATGAACGACATTAAACAACTGCTTACAGCGGT
>JADGBN010000198.1 GCA_015231435.1 Gammaproteobacteria bacterium | reverse complement strand
TAGGTGGTGGCAAAATCGCGAAAATGGCAAAATGAGAAATGTCAAAAAAATCCCAAAAAAACACATTTCTGACAGCGCCGCCAGTCTGCTACCACCCGCCACCACCCCCTAAAATTTTTTATAACTTCATGAAAACATTCATAAAAAATACCGATCCCCGGGTGGTGACTGCAAAAAAACTGATCTGCCACCACCCGCCGCTTACTTGCGAACAACATCGTTAACCACGCGATTATTAAAAGCGCTATGAGTATTTACTTTTCTGAATGGGTACCCACCAACGAACCCGATCAGCATGCTTTTTGGGTTCGCCGCAGAGCTCTCTTAACACCGCACCACACTCCTTGAGTTGCGTCATCGTGGGATTATTAATTTCGAGGGTTTGTAGTAACTCAATGGGTGCCATTTGTCTCCATTGTTCTTTATCCAAATTAAAGTCAAATTCACCGAGTATCATTTCGCGAATAGGACTCACCATCCGATGCTGCTTGTTCTGCTTTTCAAGCTGCGACTCCTCCTCATGGGTAAGCCACCATGGCTCACCCTGTGCAAAGGCCGCTGCCATCTGGGCAAATAACTGCTGCATATCAATGCTGTGCTGATAATTGATATGGGTGACTGATATCGTCCACCAACGGGTATTACCGGTGTTATCCATTAAAAAATTCTCATCATTCACCGTGGCACAAAAGACGGTTCGCCGTGGTGTTTGTGAACTTTTACGCGCATAGGGATGGCGCACGGAATCGTTGTCACGGGTGAGAAATCCCTTCAATCGCGCCATATCCTTGCGTAGACTGCTATCGAGTTCACCTATCTCAACAATCCAGTGACTGGTCGCGGCAATGAGTGAATCCTTATTGCTGGCATCCAGATGGTGATCGAGCAGAATAACGCCATCCCGTAACATCTCATCATCGACTAATCGGTTGACCCATGCCGTCTTCCCGATACTCTGTGGTCCCTGAAGCGTTAGTACACCTCTTGCGCGAAAGTTAGTCGGCATCAGGGCTGCTGCCGCCGCACTAATTAACCAGCGACGAAGTAAAGTCTCTTTCAGGGGCTGAGGATAACCCTCCTCGGTGGTCAGCGTGGCATAGAACTCAGGCAGACGATCATTTTCATCCCACACACGACCATGAATCCAATCGGCTACCGGATTGACTGGGTTTTTATTGGCAATCGCCTCCAGATAATTCGGTACCATGCCGTAGCTCATATTATTCAAAGTCGCGAAACTGACGACTTCCGTGATTGCGGTGTTATCAGCGTTATCCGGAGAACCGCTGCTGTTGGGAATAATGATCTGCATTTGCTTGCTTATCACGTTATAGTTGGCCGTGATCTCGTAGTGCTTTAGCATGATCTCCAGGTTAGGCAGGGTTGCTTTGGGGCCACCATCTGCTTTGCAGTTAGGGAACAGACCGGGATCGAGGGGTTGTGTCGGTGACACGCTCTCCCTCTCTAGTTGATATACGGTATTTAAACCGTGAGCAAACGAATGGATACAAGGATTTTTCCCCTTATTCCAGTAAAACTTAGCGGTGCTGGTGCCATATTTACGACCTTCAATCGGATCGGGCATACTAAGGCCATCTAACGCCTGACCACGTTCGAGTAACTCGCTAACCGTGATGCATTCACCGCCAATATCCACGGTATCCTGCGATTTCAGCCTTGGTTGTTGGAAATCCAGCGGGTTGGTAACGACCAGTTGGCGAGCCTTCTCTAGGGGAAGATCGCCCTTCTTGGATATCAACACAGCTCGTTCCTCAGAATGCTTGGTATTTAATTCGGCAGATTTAGCCACCAATTCGGGTTGCTGTTTAGCCTTTACAATCAATTGCTTTACCCTATTGCTCTCGTCAGGCGTCACACTCAATTGCTGGCTGAAGACGCAACCCTCCTGTTGCATCCATGGATTCTCAGACAGTTTGAGTCCTTTGCCTACCTGTGGTGCTGCCTCATAAATCAGACGCTCGGGACTTATAACCGCCAAATCGATCACGGCTCTCTCAAGCATTGCACCGTTACAAGCCAACTTGATATAGCCTAAACCGACCAGCCACAACCTATTCATTATCCGCTCTTTAAGTATGGGTAAATCAACACCAGTCACCACTACATAGCAGTGCATTCCGTGACTGTGGTAGGGGCTATTATCCGTTTCCCGCACGACGCATCCTGAGCTACTCTTGCGACCGATATAGCCGACGCCCTGTAGTTCGGGGATCGCCTCGGCCAGTTTCCCCATTAATTCCGCTACGCTGTGACACTGTAGCTTCTCTGGCATATCTAGATCACTGTCATAGTCGAACAGTAAAAGGCCCGGATTGGGTTGCTGCATATGTTCGAGTGTGCGAGGTTTCGCCTTGCCGTTCTCGCGATATTGGCTTTGTGGCACCACCTGTGTCGTCGACTCAAAAAAGATACCAGTGGCAATGCACTGATGCGGTTGTAGTCCATTCACGATATCGCCAAACGCCTGCAGTGATTCAACCTGAATGGTCTCTGCCGTGCCTGCAGAAAAGTTAGGCTGACTCTCTTTTGTAATCGTTTGATCGGCGTTCAAGGTAAAGCTTTTCGTCAAACGACTCCCCACCGACCCACTAAAGCGGGTAAATGAAATCTTACTCATTGTTAATCACCTTTAAATAAAAGTGTGCCGGTAGCGTTGCCACCACCGGCACAGAGTTTTAGCCGTTTTTCTGACTAACCAGCTTCTGTATTAGCAGGTGATCAAGCGAGTCGATGAACCTATCGGCAAAGGCAGCCTCTAAATCCGCCTCAAAGTTGGGGTAGGTGATTGTTTCGGTCACAGGATCCATGATTTTGGACTCATAGCGCTGCCGATCCTTATTGCTTCGGATAGTGATCCAATTGCCTTCTGCTGTGGCAATTGCGCGTTTACTGGAGCTG
>JADGBN010000197.1 GCA_015231435.1 Gammaproteobacteria bacterium | reverse complement strand
AGATTAGGTCGGGGTAACGCTCTTCGAGATCCTTGAGTGTCTCGTCAATTATCCGTTCGCGCGGCTGGTAGTTTGTACCCTCACTGTCCATCACATAGGCGGTGACATATTTATGATCGCTGCGAAAATAGAGGATCTGTGAAAGAGGGATGAGTTGCTGCTGCCCATGCAGTCGCACCATTAGCGATGCTTCGGGTTCAGTCGCAACCGTTGACTCTAATTCAGTAAGCGCCAGCTGTTCGGTCACCCGTGCGATAACCCGCACCAACTGCTCTTGACGCACCGGCTTTAAGAGATAATCAAGCGCCTCAACCGCAAATGCATCAAGCGCATATTCACTATAGGCGGTGGTAAAGACCACCGCCGGTGAGTAGGGGAGCTGTCGCACCGCCTGTGCCAGAGTGAGACCATCACCATCGGGCATTCGCATATCCACCAAAAGAAGCTGCGGCTGCTGCTGCAACACCAGCTCCAGCGCAGTAGCCGCACAATCTGCCGTAAAAAGGTTATATTCAGGATTAATCGCCTGCAACAGCCGCAGCAGCCGCTGCCGTGCCAGTGGCTCATCATCCACCACCAGAATTTTTAGCGGCTCGGACATGACACCACCGCCGCTTCTGCTATCTGCAGCATCACGCAGGCACTGAAGAATTGGCTGTCAGAGGTGGTCTGCAATGCTCCCGCAGCTGGCTCCAACAGTGCCAAGCGCTGGCGAATATTATCCAGTGCCAACTGCTGACCCTGTTTCCCCTGTCGCCTACTCTTCTCTGGAGGGAGTGGATTGATTAGACAAATATGCAGTTTATCCTCTTTTACCGTGATGCGAATGGTGAGTTGTCCCCCCTGCCTGCAGGGCTCAATACCATGATAGATCGCATTCTCTGCCAAGGGTTGCAGCGTTAGCGGTGGCAACAGCACCTGCGGCAGGGGATCAGGAAGCTGCCACTGTAACCGCAGACGCTCCCCCAAACGCAGCTGCTCCAGTGCTAAATAGTGCTGCGTAAGGGCGATCTCCTGCGCTAGGGGGACAGGTGCACTACCGGCATTTAACGCAGCCCGCAGCAGATCGGCAAGATTGAGCAGCGTCTCCTCGGCAACATCAGGACGGGTATGAATAAGGGCGACAATGGTATTTAGCGCATTAAAAAGAAAGTGAGGCCGAATACGCGCCTGCAGCGCCTCCAGCTGTGCTAGGGTTGCTGCACTGCGCTTAAGCTGCCACTGATGCTGCATATAGGTATAACGCAACACCAGCGTACCGATAATCGCCCCGATTGCCAGGGAGTGCCAGCGCAAATAGGCCGGAAAGGGGATCTGCGCCTGCAGTTGCAGATGCTCAATTAGGTAGAGCACCGTCTCATTCACCAATGAGATATCCAGCAGCAGCAGCAGCAGGGTAAGCGACAGCGCCCAGTGAAACGGCAGCTGTTCGAGATAGCGCTGCAAAAGACAGAGCAGCAGCAACAGCAGCAGGGTGATCCAGAGCAGGTAGAGTGAGAGTAGTCCCAAGTAGAGCCAGAATTCGGCAGGAGAGCTCGCAACCGCTAAAGCGATTACCAGCACAAAAGCGAGCGAGACAACCACCGTTATCAGCGTCACACTATCAGAGCAGAGCGGCGGTAGGATTGTCAGGGGTGAAGGAGAGGCCTTGGCACGATTTTTCATAGCTCAAGAGCATAGCCCAAGCAACCTCTTTTTGCTACTTCAGCCCCTGCTAAAGTGCTTGACAGCGCAATTATTCACAGCGGATAACGACTTAGCGAAGAGTCCCTTAAGTTAGCGCTGCATCAGCACAACAAGTCGAGAAAAAATCCGTAACATAATGTTTTTATTAAGTTACACTGAATTGCTCAAAATTAGAGCAATCTAACTTAACCCTCGCAACCACCACACTTTTAGAGAATTATCACCGCGATTTACACAGAGTTATCCACAGCCTTTGTGGAAAACTCCAATTCCCCTTAACAAAACAGGGAGTTATTCACTTATCGTAGAAAGCAGTGCGACTACCTCGCCTAAATCGGGTTATCGATATCAATAAACTGGTGCGGTAAGGCAAAGGTCTCTGCCAGCCGCTCCCCCAGGGCCTGCACACCGTAACGCTCCGTCGCATGATGACCTGCCGCAATGTAATGCACCCCCGTCTCCCGCGCCAAATGAACCGTCTGCTCGGAGATCTCCCCCGAAATAAAAGCATCGACCCCAGCGGCTATCGCTGCCTCGAACCAGTCCTGAGCGCCACCACTACACCAGCCAACCTTCTGTACGAGACGCCTATCCCCGCTACAGAGAAAGGGTTGGCGTCCCAAGGATTTGCCAATCTGTTCCGCCAGTTGTGTCACCGGCAGCGGCTGATTTAGGGTTGCCATCATGCCGAGCCCGCCATTGGCACCCTCACCAAAGCGACCATCCACGGTAAATCCCCAAATTCTGCCTAACTCTGCGTTATTACCCAGTTGATGATGACCATCCAGCGGCAGATGATAGGCCAACAGATTAATATCATGTTCCAGCAATAGCTTAATCCGCTGGCGTTTAATACCCGTTAACGTCGGACTCTCACTTTTCCAGAAATAGCCGTGATGCACCAGCAGCAGATCTGCCCCGGCAGCAATCGCCGCTTCAATAAGCCGCTGCGAAGCAGTCACTCCCGAGACAATTTTACTCACCGTTGGCCGCCCCTCGACCTGCAGTCCGTTGGGCGCATAGTCACGATAGAGTTCGGTACCTAACAGCTTATTGCAATAAGTGACAAGATCACGCGTGAAAATCATCTTTACTTCCCCATATAGCCAACATCAAAAAAAGTGCCCAAGCCCCCACGAAAAGGTAACCGTTCAGACCCCCACCACTTTTGCCCCCTCTCCCCTCGGGTTGGGGTGAGGGTAACCCGGTCTCTGAACGTTTACGAGCAG
>JADGBN010000196.1 GCA_015231435.1 Gammaproteobacteria bacterium | reverse complement strand
AAGCTGCGCGATAACCCCGATTTAGCCCGCCAACGCATGACTGCCGAGCCAGACAAGGGCTAGGACTACCACGGCGGCGCTGATGATCCGCTTGAACGGATGAAGCGCATCGAGGCAGAGAAGCTGGCGACAGCGGACGAACAGCTAAAAAGCGGATACGATCGGCGGATGAAAAATGAAGAACTAACCAGTGAGATATTAACAAAATTGACCGCTTTGGCGGTTGCTGGTAGTGAGCTGGAAAAAGTTGCTCTGTTTGCTTCACTATGGACTAACCTCCGCAGTTTTGAAAAACACCTTGAAAAAAGGATTCAGCTCAAAGATATCAATGACGCAGAAGAGTATGCGGATTTTACTTTCTCTCTGTTAAGTAAGGCTGAAACAGCCTTTCTGGTTGATGGAGAATATATCGAACTGGTCATGGATGACGGATTATGGTCTATAATTATTAACAGGGATGGTCGCATAAAGACATCGTATGCCCGCGATGACGACGCGGAAACATTTATTGATTATTACCACCGCAGAGGGAGAAAAGTTTATGTCACAAGTATCTCTACAGAAATTAGACAGATCATTAAAGAACTATTCGGTTCACGCTGACTATTGGGATGCAGAGTGCGGAGAGACGCATCTTGCTTGCTCAGAGCGTAAATTTCTGGAAGATAATGTAGACCGAATGAGTGATGGCCAGATTGAGCTGCTGACAGATACCGATAACCGGTTTATTGCTATTCTGAAAGGCACTACAGAGAGTGGTACAGATGTCGATGACTTGAAATTTCTGGTAAGTTATATCAAGGATAGCAAGATCAGCCAGTCTATCGCCGCATGACCACCATACCCCTCGCCGCACTCCGACTACACTGAGTCATGCCACTACCCCGCAAAGAGATTCGTAACCGCGCCCATGCCTTGGTTAAAAACTGGCAACATGAGCACCGTGAACAGGCTGAAGCAAAACCCTTCTGGGAGGCATTTTTTCAGGTCTTTGGGGTCGATAGGCGCCGCGTTGCCAGCTTTGAGGAACCGGTTAAAAAAATAGGTGGTGCGCAGGGATTTATTGACCTGCTCTGGAAGGGCAAGCTCTTGATTGAGCACAAATCGCGGGGTAAGGACCTTGCCAAAGCCTACCATCAAGCGCTCGACTACTTCCCAGGCTTATCTGATAGCGAGCTGCCGCGTTTTGTGCTGGTCTCTGACTTTGACCAGTTCCGCCTCTACGACCTTGATAATCATCAGCAGTACACTTTCACCTTAAGCCAGCTCCCCGACAAGATTCACCTGTTCGACTTTATCGCCGGTTATGAGTCGGTCGATGTACCACAGGAGGAGACTGAACTTAACAGCCGGGCGGTGCAACTGCTGGGCAACCTTCACGATGCCCTGAAAGCGAGCCACTACAGCGGCCATGCGCTGGAAGTTTTTCTCGTGCGGGTGCTCTTCTGTCTCTTTGCCGAAGATAGCGGCATCTTTGCCTGCCACCAGTTTGTTCACTACCTCATCCACTTTACCGCCGAAGATGGCCACGATACCGCACTCTATCTAGCTAAACTGTTTCAACTGCTCGACCAACCGGAAAACCAGCGCAGCCCCCATTTAAGCGATGAGCTGACCGCCTTCCCCTATGTCAATGGCCACCTCTTTGCCGAACGCCTCGATATTCCTGACTTTGACGCCACCATGCGTGAGCGGCTCATCGAAGCAGCCTGGTTTAACTGGGCTGACATCTCCCCTGCCATCTTTGGTTCACTCTTTCAAGCGGTCATGGAGTCATCAGAACGCCGCGCGATGGGAGCGCACTACACCAGCGAAGCCAACATTCTCAAACTGATTAAGCCGCTCTTTCTCGATGAGCTGCAACAGGAGATTAACGCCATTGCCGCCCTCAAACGCGGCCAGCAGCAGCGCCTAATCGCCTACATGCAGCGGTTAGCAAAGCTGCACTTTTTTGACCCCGCTTGTGGTTGCGGCAACTTCCTAATCATCACCTACCGCGAACTGCGACGCCTCGAGCTGGCGGCGCTCAAACTTCAGCAGCAGGATAACAGCATGGGTCACCTGCCACTGGAGATCAAACCACGCATCAACCTCGACCACTTTCACGGCATCGAAATTGACGAATGGCCCGCCCGCATTGCCGAGGTCGCCATGTGGCTCATGCAGCACCAGATGAACCGCGAATTTGCCCGCGAATTTGGTAACGAACCCGATCTACTTCCCCTTAAAAGCGCTGCCAACATTCACCACGCCAACGCTTTGACCACCGACTGGCATCACGTCATTAGTGCCGATAGCGTCAACTATCTGATGGGGAATCCGCCCTTTATTGGCAAAAACTTTCGCACTGCGCAACAAAACCGCGACATGGATAGCCTCTTTGCGGACAGTAAAAACTACAAAAGCCTCGACTATGTGAGCTGCTGGTTTCGCAAAGCGGCGGACTACATCGGCCATCGCCCCATTCGCGCCGCCTTTGTCGCCACCAACTCCATCACCCAGGGGGAGCAGGTCGCCCCGCTCTGGCAACCGCTGCTCGAAGCTGGCATCACCATCGGCTTTGCCCACCGCACCTTCGCTTGGCAATCGGAGGCCAAAGGCAAAGCGGCAGTCCATGTCGTCATCATCGGTTTTGGTCAGGAAACAGCATGGCAAGACTACCGCAAACAGCTCTACCACTACCCTAACGGCAAGGGGGTAGGGAATGCCGAAACCGTCAGCCGCATCAACCCCTACCTGATAGAGGCGGATAATCTGGTGGTGGATAATCGCTCTACGCCGCTCTGCGCGGTGTCGCCAATGGTCTATGGCAATAAACCGGTCGATGGCGGTCACCTGCTGTTATCGCCCGCCGAAAAAGCCGAGCTATTGGCGAAAGAGCCTGCCGCCGCCCAGTGGCTGCGCCCGCTATTGGGAGCAGAGGAGTTTATCAACGGCA
>JADGBN010000195.1 GCA_015231435.1 Gammaproteobacteria bacterium | reverse complement strand
CCATGAGCTTAGACAACCTAAGTGATTGGGGTGAGCGACTGCGGCGTGCGCAGCCTGCCTTTGGTGCAACGAACCACCGTTTTCAAGAATGACGGGTATACGCAAGAGCCTGCTGTTTCTTCGCCATGGTACGGAGTGAGAGAATAGCAGCAATAATATCGTTCTTATCATTGCCTGTAGAGGTGGTGCTGACCCGCGAGGTGCTGGCCGTATCAAACGCCTGAACCCCGTCCTGCCAGAGCTGTCATTGCTCGGACGGGATAACGTTTTACGTGCCTTCAGCTTTGCGTGTACAAGTGTAGCGACAACCCTTTGAACTTCGGGCATAATAACGCCACTGTTGTTATGGTTCACTATTTTACTTTATGTGGAGTTTATAATGTCTTATCTGAAAATAGTTCTGTTACCTCTCTCTTTTGCGTTTGTCCTGATGAGTGGTTGTGATTCCAAAACGAGTGAAGTCGATACGGCCAAGCAACCCTACTGTGATGAGCTTAAAGGCTCTGATCGGATTCTTGCGATGAGTTGTCGCAAGCGTTAACGGCACCTTTATGCAATTTCAATTAGGTGAGCAGGAACGCAAGGATGCCAAACGTCCGCATGAGATTTTTCTGATTAACCTTATCACTAACCATATTCTCCTCTTTGTCGCCCTGTTGGGGCTGGCGCGATCCAACCCTGAGGTGATGTTATTGACCCCTGTTATCTCAATGTTTTTTCTCGGCTATCTGTTGTGGCGGGCAAATCATTCAAGGGGGCGGGATCACTGGTTCGCCCAGTCGCATTGGATGATTTGTGCGCGGCGCAGCAAAATTTTTATCGCTATGCTGTTGCTGATGGCGCTGTTGGTGACGCTGCTGCTGTTTATGGTGAACTTTGATGCGGCTGCGTTAAAGCCGGGGCACTACGCCCTCGGTGGCGTGGCGATTCTGCCGACGATGATCACCGTGTTGGTTTTGGTGATTATGGAGTCCGATGCGATGCATCAGGCAAGTGAGGGGCGGGTGGCTGCGTGGGCGGCGACCAGTGTCGGCGTGCCTGCAGGAATAACCCCCCTCTCATGAGTGGTTGGCAGGATCGCTGGTCGCTACCAGCAGTGATCGTTTTTGCGCTAGTTGCGGTGCCCATGGCAGTTCTGTTGCTGCCTAAGCCTGAAGTGATTAGCTCGGCACCCCCTCCCTGGGAGATGCGCAGCGATAGCGCTGGAAATCCCCAGATCCTCGGAATCACCCTTGATATCAGTCGCCTGAATGAGGTTGAGCAGCTCTTTATCCGTCCGGCGGAGGTGAATCTTTTTGTCACTGAGGCTTTGCCCGCCACCGAGGCTACAGAGAGACTGCTGCTGGAGGCTTACTTTGCCAGCGTTAATGTCGCCGGTCTGCAGGCGCGTGTGGTGTTGGTGCTAAATGCAGATGAAAGGGAGCTTCAGGCCATTTATCAGCGCGGCGCACGGGTGAGTGCGACGGCACCCGGGCGGCGCAAAGTGCAGTTAGCCGATGCAGATCGTCGCGCCGTGGGAGATTTAACTATCGCTTCGCTTACCTATATGCCCAGTGCTGACATTAGTGAGGATCTGTTGCGGCAGCGCTTTGGCGAGCCAGCGGAGATTCTTGACGAGGGGGCGAGTGGTAACCGGCACTGGCTCTATCCTGAACGCGGGCTGAGCATTGTGGTGAATGATGATGCCAAAGAGGTTTTTCAATTTCTTTCACCATTGCGCTTTACCACTTGGCGCGATCGACTCGCTGCAGAACTCAAAATATAGGATGGTACGGCCGCTGTACCCTGTCGCCGATAAATTTTTTTTATGACGGCGTACTTCTATTTGAGTCGACCTAAGCGCCAAGAGCGAGTATCTTTGCGCGGCTTTCGTTGCCGTGCTGCCTATCTTGGCAAGTGGCTGGCCAAGTGTACGCCTTCACTCCGATTGCGCGTGCAGTTTCATGATTTCCGAGGCGCTGTTGTGGTCTTCGGGTATCACTACATTATGGGATTAACCTGCTGGAGGTAATCAATGTCTGAGGTGATCGCAACCAACGAGACCATTCTGGTCGTAGGTGGCGGGATTAGCGGGCTAACCGCAGCCCTGGAGGCCGCCGAGTGCGGTAAACAGGTTCTGTTGTTGGAGAAGTCTGCTACTGTCGGTGGCCGCGTCGGCCAACTATACAAATATTTCCCTAAACTCTGTTACCCCAGTTGTGGGCTGGAGATTCAGTTACGGCGTCTAAAGGCCAATAAAAATGTCCGCCTAATCACCATGGCTGAAGTGACCGCGATTAGCGGTGATACTGGGAACTATCAGGTTGAAGTGAAGATCGCGCCTCGCTACGTGAACGAGAACTGCACCGCCTGCGGTGAGTGCGAAAAGGCAGTCACGGCGACTTTTGCCGATGCGCATAACTACGGCATGATGCAGCGTAAGGGTGCCTATCTCGCCTATAACCTCGCTTATCCACAGCGCTATGTAATTGATCCCGCAATGATCGGTACGGATGACGCCACCAAAGCGAAAGAGGCTTGCAAGTACGGTGCTGTTGATCTCGAGATGAGTGAACAGACACTGACGCTGAATGTCGGCGCAATTATCTGGGCAACCGGCTGGAAGCCCTACGATGCGGCAAAAATTCAGCCCTACGGCTACGACCGTTACCCTAATGTGATTACCAACGTTGAGTTTGAGCGGATGCTTGATCCCTTCGGCCCGACCGGTGGCAAGATTCAGCGCCCCTCCGATGGTGCCGCACCAAAGAATATCGCCTTTATTCAATGCGCCGGTTCGCGTGATAAAAACCACCTGCTGCACTGTTCACGCATCTGCTGTATGGCAACCCTAAGACAGACTACCTATGTTGCCGAGCAGTTGGGCGATAACTGTAAGTCAACAGTCTATTACATCGATATTCGTGCGATTGACCGTATTGATGATTTTCATCAGAAGGTTAAGGCTGATCCCAATGTGAGCTTTGTTAAATCAAAGGTTGCCAGCATCGT
>JADGBN010000194.1 GCA_015231435.1 Gammaproteobacteria bacterium | reverse complement strand
TCGTCAATCCAGGATTTAATTACCTGAGTTGCCAAATCTGGATCCTCTTTTATCACTTTGGTCACCATTCTGATGTTCTCCTTGTAGGTTCCCTCACCCGGCATTTTGACTAACATACCCAGCTCGTCATCGGAATCAAGTGACAGAACATCATCATCCGCACCCTCCCCACCGGCTCCAGCCCCACCCTCTCTACCTGCAATGGGGGTGCCATCCGGGTTAAGGCCAAACTCATTCTGCATGAGCATCGCTTCACGCAGCTCTTTATTCTCCGCCAGCGTCTTGAGCATCGGACGAATCACCACAAAGAAGAAGACCAGGGCAATGAGCGCACCTGCGGCGATCTTTACTGCTGGCATAAACCATGGCTGCTCCCACACCGCAACTTCCGGCGCAGTGAACTCCTCTTTACCATCAAAGCTGATATTCACCACATCAACACTGTCGCCGCGTTGCGGAGTATAGCCGACACTCTCCTTTACCAGCCGGGAAATTCGCTCCAGCTCCTCCGCCGTGCGGGGTTCAAAGGTGATCTTGCCCTCGGCATCGACCACCTGACGGTTATCCACCACTACCGCAACGGTCAGACGTTTAATATTCCCCACTGACTGACGGGTGTGGCTAATGGTGCGATCCAGCTCATAGTTAGAGGTCGATTCACGACGCTTGCTTAACTGCTGCGACTTCTCATTGCCAGTCACCCCGTCGGTCTGCTCCGGGGCATTACCCGCGCCGGGAGGCTGGTTAGAGAGCGCCCCGGGAACCCCCTGAATATCACCATTCACCCGGCTCTCCTCAAGGTTCTGACTGCTGCGCAGCGCCGGCAGATCGGGGTTATAGGTCTCCATGGTCTGCTCGGTCGTCGAGAAATCAAGATTGGCCGAGACCTGCGCACGCACTCTGGCCGCCCCGAGAATAGGCGCAAGAATATCATTAATACTATCAATATAACGCTGCTCGACAGTCTGGGTATATTTAAGCTGCTCCTGACTTACATCTAGCCCCGATTTCCCACGCTTGCTCAGGAGATTGCCATTCTCATCGACAATGGTGACATCCTCCGCCGCCATATCCGGAATGCTTGAGGAGACCATGTGGGAGATAGCACTCACCTGATCTTCACTTAAGCCGCGCCCGCCATGCAGATCAACCAGCACCGAGGCACTCGCCTGCTTCTCTTTACGAACAAACACTGACTGCTTGGGCAGCGCAAGATGCACGCGCGCACTTTTAACACTCTTAATCGTCATAATCGAACGCGCCAACTCCCCCTCTAGGGCGAGTTGATAACGCTTGAGTTCATGAAACTGGCTGGTGCCAAACTCCGGCTTCTGCTGCAGCATCTCCATGCCAAAATTACTGTTACGTTGAGGCAACCCCTCGCTGGCAAGCTGCATCCGTACCTGATAAATTTTATCGTTGGGAACCAGCAGCGCCCCGGTTTTCCCATCAATCTCATAGGGTACGCCCATCTTCTGCAGGGCGACTACCGCATCATTCATATCCTCTGCGCTGCTGGGCCCCATCAGTACCGTCTGGCTGGAGTCGTTAGACCAGAGCAGTACCGCCATGAGCAGCGCAATGCTAATGGCGGTACTGACCATAAGGGCGATCTGCCGTGTGAGCGGCAGACTCAGAAAACCATCAATCGCTGCCGGCAAGCGTTGCGTATTGCGAAGCTCCTCGGGGAGTTGGTCGCTAACACTCTGGATCTCTTTACTGGTGGCTTCCATGATCGGTTTTCCTGTAACGCTGCGGTTTTAGAGTAGTAAGGGGGGGTGAGTTAAAATGAGGCTGGCCTAGACCGGCATCCGCTTCACTTCACTATAGGCTTCAATCAGTTTGTTGCGCACCTGCAACATCCCTTCAAAGGCAAGACTTGACTTCGATTTGGCAATCATCACATCGGGAAGGGTCATATTGGGATCGCCCAGCTCAAACGCTTTACGGGCAGAGGCGGCCCGCTGCTGCAACTGGTTGACGTTACCCATCGACTCCTTGAGCAACGCAGAAAAACTCGCCTTATCGATAGATCCCGGCGCCGCCATTGCCGATGGCGAAGCACTGGGAGCGGCAACAGGATTAAGATGATTGGTTTGCGAACTTTGCGCCTGCATCGCTGCAATGCGCAACTGCATCAGAAGTTGATTGTTATTAATGGTGTTCATCGTCGCTTGCTCCAACTGTCAAAAAGGTGGCGAAAACGCCACGGTTAAATTGACTAAAGCAAGATGAATGCCAAAATCAGGAGATGGCGTACCCTGCTGAGCGTAACTTGGCAAGTTTATAGCGCAACGTGCGGGGACTGATGCCCAACTGATCGGCAACCTCCTGACGACTCCCCTGTTGCAGGGCGTTGGCGATAATCTGAAACTCCTGACGTTGCAGATCAGCATCCAGTCGTGCCGGCGTCTCCCGAGGCTTTGCTGCATCGCTGGAGATCTTTGGCGGCTGCGGCTGCGCACTCCTATCCACACCCTCGGCCACCCCCTCAGCCACCCCCGTGGCCAACCCCGTGGCATCAGCTATCGCCTCGGCATCAAAATAGATATCCTCAACGCCAATCTCGCTCCCTTGGGCAAGAATAAGCGCACGCTGAATCACGCTGTCGAGTTCACGCACATTGCCCGGCCAAGAGTAGCGCTGCAATAACCTAATGGCCGCCTCGCCAAGCCGCACCGCCTGATCACCATAGCGTAATTTGTAATGCGCCAGCAGACTCTCCGCCAACGGACGAATATCCCCGGGACGCTCCGCCAGCGGCGGAATATGTAGCGGGAAAACATTAAGACGATAGTAGAGATCTTCACGAAACCGGCCGTCACTCACCGCCTGACGCAGATCGCGATTACTGGTCGCGAGCACCCGCACATCAAGCTTTATTGTGCGCTGGCTACCAAGTCGCTCTACTTCGCGCTCCTGTAGCAGGCGCAGCAGTTTTGCCTGAAGCTCAAGATTCATCTCTGTCACCTCATCGAGTAACAGCGTCCCCCCTTGTGCGAGTTCAAACTTGCCGGCAGCGCTCTTAATCGCGCC
>JADGBN010000193.1 GCA_015231435.1 Gammaproteobacteria bacterium | reverse complement strand
GTTCAGCGAAGCGCCAGGTCGCGTTATTCGCGCGTATCGATTCAGCGCCGCGAATTGAGTCAACCAGCAGACCCTGACGTTCGTTAACCCGCATTAGCTGCTTTTTGAGCAGTTTGCGTAGCCGTAACTGGGTGATTGCCCCGAGCGCCAGTGCAACGGGAAAGAGAATAAGATAAACGCCGCTGACCAGACCGCCAATCATGGCGATAAAGGCGATAAAGATTAGCGCAAAGGGGAGATCAATCAGGGCGAAGACGACGCCGGAGGAGAAAAACTGACGCACTGAGTCAAGACCACCTACTTGCGCTGCAAGGGTACCGAGGCTTTTCGGGTACTGATCAAGTTGCAGATGCATAATGTGGTCGTAGAGCTGCTGTGAAATCCGCTTGTCAACAGCACAGGAGGCGCTATCGAGAATGCGGGCACGCAGGTTTTTAAGACCCCAGTCGAGCAGCACGACAATCGCCATTCCCGCCACCAGCGTCCAGAGGGTGGCGTAGGCAAGGGTCGGCACCACCCGATCATAGACCTGCATGGCGAAGAGTGAGGTGGCTACCGCGAGGCTATTAATAATTAGGGTCGCAATGAGCACACTCCCCATCCAGCCGCGCTCCGCCATCAGGGCGCGCCAGACCAGTCTGCCGGCCACATTCCCCTGTCCCTGAATAGCCTTCTCCTCTTCAGCATTTTGCGGTGGGCGCAGCCAAAGTAGCACCGACGTCTGGAGTTCAGACTCATCCACCTCAATGGTGTTGCCAGCAGCAGAGGTAAGCTGAATGACGCCCGCCGTGTGCCGTTCAGCGATATGCCATACGCCCTGATGAAAGAGCAGCGCTGGGAGTTTACGTTGATCAAAGCGGCGCCAGAAGAGCTGGGCAACCTGAATACCGCGTAACTGCAGATCGGCAAGAATCTGTTGCAGACGTTCAATGGGGGAAGCGGCGGCGAGGTTTTGCTGAACCGTTGCGACCGCGCGGTAGAGCGGCCCCTTTTTGACCTTTAGTTGCAGCCGCTCAAAAAGGCGTTGTAGAAGCTCAGGCGGGATCGGGGCAGTCGCAAAGGCTGCCGTTGCGGTGGTGAGTTCAGGGGCTGTTTGATCCTTCAGGTTTGGCGTGTTATTCAATTGAGCGTCAGCTGCCATAACCCCTCACCCAACCCGAGCAGTTGCAGAGCAGCGCGCAGCAGAGCGTTATCACTCTCCACCCATTGCAGACGTTGATCGCTCAACTCCTTGTGAATGTTCAGCACCTCCAGCCAGCTTTTGCGCCCCGCCTCATACTGACGCACATAGGAGTCATTAATCGCCTGCAGGTTATTAATGGCTTCACGGTGCGACTGGTTAAGGCGCTGTTGCAGACGTAGCCTTTGTTGTAGAACAGCCCACTGGCGTTGCAGATCTTCACGGCTCTGGCGCAGATCTTCGCTGGCAGCGGTGATCCGCGAAGCGGTCGCACTGTGACGGCTGCGGGCAGCAAAACCCAAACCATCAAGGCTCCCTTCAAGCAGCAGCATGGTGCGGGTATCGCTGTCACCACTGTCGCTGCTGTCGAGAAGTGCCTGATCAAGTTGTAATAGCAGGGTAGGAAGGTGGCTAACCGCGCTTTCAGCGTTTTCGGCCTCGGCAATGCGCAGCAGCGCCTCTTTATAGCGCAGTGTCGCGCTCTGCGCCAATAGCGTATCGCTCTGTGACATGGGCTGATCCAGCGGTTCAAGGGCAGTGCGCAGCAGTGGCGCACTACTCTCAGTCGCAATATGGGTGAGGGCTTTAAGCTCCTGAAGGGCGATCTGCAGCTCATCCTGAAGCTGCTGCTCCTGGGCCTGCGCCTGCAACAGGCGGGTTTGCGCCAACTGCACAT
Source organism: Gammaproteobacteria bacterium (assembly GCA_015231435.1). Taxonomy (GTDB): domain Bacteria; phylum Pseudomonadota; class Gammaproteobacteria; order Thiohalomonadales; family Thiohalomonadaceae; genus JADFYS01. The sequence continues at coordinate 1,214 of JADGBN010000193.1, read as the reverse complement.
CCGCCTCCGAGGCGAGCTGCCCCTGATAGCGGCGCTCAATGCGCTCATAGAGTTGCGTCAGGGTGGTCATGTTGTCATGACTCACCCGCAGTTTGCCGCGAACTCCGGCAATGGCGATAAAGGCGGTGGCAGTCTGTTGTAACAGATCTTGTTCGATACGTTGTAGATCAGCAATGGCGGCAAGCTGCTCCGCCGTTGCCGTGGCAATCGGGCGGTCAATTTTGCCAAAGGCCCAGAGTGGCTGTTGCAGACGCAGAATACCCTGGCTGTTGCTGTCATGATCAATGCCAAGCTGTGTTGAAACGGTGGCGTAGCGACGACTTTCCGCTGTCGCTAAATCAAACCCCTTGGCAGCAATTTCAGCGCGTTTGCCGGCGATGGCGGGGTGGTACTGGAGAACCGCCTTAAGTGCCGAAGTGAGGCCGTCAAGAGTGGGGGGGAGGGGCGAACTCTCCGGTGCAACGCTGGCCGCTGAAAAGTCCGGCGTCGTGAGATCGGGTGGCGTGATCTCAGGTGGTTGCAGGGCAGCAGGTTCCGGGTCGGGGGGTGGTTGAGAGCGTGCCGCAGCGTTGTCGTTTGGGGCGTCGTTTGCCGCACGCATTGTCGTATCGGTGGTTGGCGTATCCGATAACGCCTCTGCTGCGGCAAGCCGCTGTAAATAGACACTACTCACCCACTGCGCCGTCTCATCTTCAGCCGCCGAGATGCGTTTCCAGCCATAAACATCTTCATAAACCGTCACCTCAGCGTGACGCGACAGGGTGGCAATCACCGCCGCGTTTTGCCGTGGCAGGGCATGAACCGCAAGTTCACCGGTAATAACCCGATAGCGTTGCGGCAGCAGTTCTGCGGCTTGTAAAGCGGATGCGGTAAGCAGCAGCAGGAGAAGAGAGTGCCAGCGCGGGTGAAATCGATTGTTCATAAGTATGGCTGTTACCTTTGTCGCAAGGAGGTGGTGGTGACGGCAGCAGAAAAGTTAGCGATTGCTTCAGGTGTGGCAGTAGTGTCCGGTTCAGGATCATCTGTTTGCAATTTCGCCGCTGCTTCGTCGTCGCCTGCCAGTTGATAGGCGCGCGATAGATCGTGACGCCACTCCCGCTTCCACGGCGATTTTTTTAATCCCTTCTCCATCAGTTCAATGCCTTCACTTAGGTGCCCTTTCTGTACATAGATTAAGCCGACCATAAAGTTGGCAGCAGCGTGCTCGGGAAGGT
>JADGBN010000192.1 GCA_015231435.1 Gammaproteobacteria bacterium | reverse complement strand
CCCGGTAATCCTCGCACAAGCCAGCAGCGGCAACGCCAGCGGCGGCCACTGGCAAACCACCTTTTTAACGATTCTCACCATTTTTAGCATTCTCGGCTGTAGACGAGGTTCCCGCAAAGAACAATCATGATTCGTAACCTTTTTATTACACTTTTTTTGGGATGGAGTTCCCTCACTTATGCCACTGATAGTTGTGATGACTACAGTAAACTCACCGGGTACGGCATTATTGGTGAAACCTCATTCAGCTCCGGCAATAACTCGACAATCAATTCAAAAGGTATTACCGGTAGCGGCAACACACCCACTCCCACCGGCAGCAAACAGCAGATAGACGTTGATTTTCCGGCTATCACGCCAGCAACATTCCCTGCCACCGGTAAGACCGACCTTAAAAACAGCACCCCAATTACCGCAGGCTCCTATAATAAAATTGAATTTGAGGCGGGTAAAGTCAGTACCCTACTCTTCTCTGGGGGAGACTACGCCATCAAAGAGCTTATTATTAAAAAGAAAAGCAGCACGCCCGTCATTCAACTCGCTCCCGGCAATTATTTTATCGAAACCCTCGATCTCGGCGGAAGTCCAACACTCACCATCTCCCCCCCAGGCATTGTTAACATTTATATTAAAAGCGCCTTCAAGGCCGATAATCAAACGACCATCAACGGGGGAGGCGCTGTTGACAACCTGATTGTCTATCTCTACTCCGGCGCCTCATTTCAGGTGGGCAATGGTGACAATAGCAAGAACAGCGCGCTTAACTTTAATGGCATCATCTACTCGCCTTACAGCAACAGCCAAATCCAGTTTGGCAATAACAACAATTTCCAGGGTGCGATTCTCAGTGCCGGTAGTGTCGAAGTTGGCAACAATACCGATTTTCTCTACAGTAGTGACACTGCTGCGAAAATTCTTGCCGCCTTTGGCTGTAGCAGTGATAGCACTCCCCCTGCTCGCCCTACGGTCAACACGCTCACCACTGGGGATAGTACGCCAACCCTTCAGGGCAGTTTTGACACTACCGAGACAGCCACACTAACCGTAACTGTAGCAGGCATGACCTATACGCTCGGTCAGAGTTCAGAATTAACCGCCAGCGGCAATACCTGGAGCCTGAACCTCGCGATCACAATGACCCCTGGCACTTATGAAGTCGTTGTCACCGCCAGTGATCAGAACGGCAACAGCGCTACTGATAACAGTACCAATGAGTTAACCATTCAGGACACCTTACCCCCGCAAACGCCCATGGTCACCCCGCTCATCACCGGCGATACCACACCGACACTAAAGGGCAGTTTTTCCAGCGCCGATACGGCGACGCTAACCGTGACCGTTGCAGGCACGACCTATACGCTCGGTCAGAGTTCAGAATTGACCGCCAGCGGCAATAACTGGAGCCTGAATCTCGATACCCTGTTATCACCCGGTATTTATGAGGTAGTCGTTACCGCAAGCGACAGTAGCGGAAATAGCGCATTTGATACCAGCAGTCAGGAGCTTACCATTAAAAATAGCAGCGGCGCTTTTGCCAATATCGCTACTCAAATTAGCGGTAAACCTGCTGTTTTCTCCTTGCAGGTGGAAGATTCCGGCGGTGCAGGTGAATCAGATTGCAGCCAGACAGTCAGCTTTAGCCATAGCTGTGTGAATCCAGCCAGCTGCAATGCCAACACAATGAGTCCACTCTCTGCAACGGTTAACAGCAGCGGTCAGGCTAATGTTAATTTTAACTATCAAGATGCCGGTATTATTCGTATTGCAGCCACAATCACCATCACTCGTCATGGGGAGAGCAGCAGTTATGTGGTAACCAGTAATGATTTTTTGGTCAAGCCTGCGGGGTTGTGTTTGCAAAGTAGTGACCCCAATGCAGCCTGCCTGAGCGGTGATGCCAGCTGCAGCCGCTTTATCGCTGCCGGCACCCTGTTTCCACTTACCCTAAAGGCTGTGAGCTGGCAAAGTGACAGCGAAAGTGGAACTGATCTTTGCGATAATCCGGTTACTGCCAACTTTATCGGCAGTGTAACGCTTGGTCATGCCCTGCATGCCCCCGCCACTGGAACCTCAGGTCTGCTTGGCCTCAACAGTGCCACTATCAGCCAAAATGGAACCACCACCTTTAACCAATCATGGTCAGAAGTCGGGGTTATCAATCTCTCTGCCAATGCAACCTACCATGGTGATACGGTCAGTGGCACACTTCCCCTAGTCGGTCGTTTTACGCCAAACAGTTTCTCCGTCACCACGCTTGATGAGGGGGAGTTTGCCAGCCATAGCCGGGGTTGGCACTACCTTGGTGAGACCTTTACCTTTGGCGCAACCTCACCCGCTTTCACCATCACTGCTGTGAATGCCCAAGGGGGAACCACCGCAAACTACCGCAACGATTTTCTCTTTCTTGACAGTCACGAAATCACGCTCTCCTATCCTGCCACTGATCTCACTGCAACTGATTCGAACGGTTCTCTCTTTCCCCTGACCACGCTTGCGGCAACTCCGACCTTGGTTGCTCACCATAATGGCACCCTCACCCTTACCTTGGGCAGCGACTCCTTTACCTATCAACATCACTATGGTCGGGTAGAGCCTTTTAACAGCGACCTGACGATCACCCTAACCACTATTCAGGAGACCCACGATAACATTAATTATAGTGGTACGGTGACAGCAACCCCCCTGTTAACCCCTTTACGCTTTGGTCGCGCCCTGCTGCGTGATGCTTTTGGCCCACTGACAACTGGAGTGACCTCGGCAATACCCTTTGAGGTTGAATACTGGCAAGGTGGCGAATTTCACAGTGCTGGTGCTGAAGGAACGACACTTGCCAGCTCGCTGTTAACTGCAACAGATGGCAATCACCTGACTATCATTTCGGAGACGATCACTTATGGTGCCTCCTTTCATATCACCGCTGCCGGCAGCGCTGGTACCTTTAGCTTTGAGTTGAACCTTGGCAGCAGCCTCAACCATCTGCAATATGACTGGAACAATAATGGTGCCCACGATGATAACCCGACGGCCTCTTTGGTGTTGGGTGAGCTATTCCGGGGTAATCACCGCTTTATCTATCTGCAAGAGCAATGAGCGCACGGCAATCCCGGGGCTTTACCCT
>JADGBN010000191.1 GCA_015231435.1 Gammaproteobacteria bacterium | reverse complement strand
TGGTGCGAAAACAGGGCTGACCAACGTCCGCTTCATCCTTCAGCCCAAGTTGGTTGCGAAAGGCTCGATTGGCCAGCAGGACATTGAAGTTATTGTCGATAATCCGAATTCCATCAGGAATGGCATCTACCAAAGCTTGAAGAAATGCCTTCTGCTCTTCAACCTCCTGGAGTTTGTGTTGCAGGTTTACCGCCATGTAATTGAAGGCGTTACCGAGCCTGTAGAGTTCATCATTTCCGGCCATCGCAACCCGAGCCATCAGATCACCTTGGGTCAGTGCTTCGCTGGTCTGAGTAAGATGGCTAACTGGCTTGAGGATATGACGACGAATAAACCACCAGCCTCCGACTAGGTTCAAAATTACGATTAAGGCACCGGCACCCATGAGCAACAGCGTGGTGTTTTGTACCTTGCTGCGTAACGGCACCGCATCGTAGTCGACATAGAGAACACCGTTAATGGGATGATCTGTCATAAGCCCATGACATTGGGTGCAAGGAAATTTATTGTGTACCGGATTGATGCTGCGCAGAACATCATTTCCCTGCCCATCCCCAACAAACACGGTGGTGGGCGTCTCAGCCGCATAGGGGGTGAGCAGCCGCTTGCCAATCTGTTCCGGTTGGCTTGCAAACCTGATCTCTCCGGCAGGATTGGTAATAATTACCGAGACAATGCCTGGCTGCTCCCCCAGTTTTTGCACTATCTGGGAGAGGCCCGGCAGATCCTGCTTGAGCATTGCATTTTCCAAGGATGTCTGTAGCAAGCTGTTTACCTGGATGGCGGTTCTCGCCCGCTCATCGGTTAGTTCCGCGTGGTAGAGCTGGACGTAGAGCAGCAGAAAGAGCAGTGAACTAAGCAACAGCCCGGACGTAGTGCCAAAGATAAATTTTCGATAGAGACTACTGCTTATCCAGTTCATGAAATAGTGACCTCAGCCGCGATGGCTTGGTTTCTTCAGTAGGGGGCAGGGATTTGTCAGGTTAGATCTGTCCACCAGCCTCCAGAGCGCGGTTAACTCCCGGCTACCATGGATGGTAATAACCTGACAATAAAATTCAATGACAATTTGTCATGCGCGACAGGGCGTTTGGACGACCTCTTGTGACCTAGGTCATCTTTTCTTGGCATGCGCCGCAGCTGCAGCGACTGCTCTCGTGTCTCTTCCGATGGCAAAGAGATCATTTAAGATACTGAATATAATATTAAATTATTATAAAGTGGGGGGCTGCTCGCCGCACTGAAGTGATGGTTCTTGCAAGAAATAGATTATCTGGCGCAAGAATTGCTGGGCTGGTACTTCACTGCCCCTCATTGTCATTGCTGCCCTTAGGAGAACTCCATGCACAAAAGAGATGAACAGACGACTGTTTACCGTCAGACCTTGAAGGTTCTGGGGATACTGTTAACCACGCAACCCTCAATGGGTATGGCTGTCGGGAGTTCCACCCTTTCCGACACGCTTATCGAATCACTACAAGCACAAGGATGGCACAAGAGTCAGACAGAAGATGGTAGTGTGATCTACCGTCAGCCAACGACCACAGCAAAACCCGATACGCCGTCGGAGACAACCCCTACAACTATTTCCGACAGCCTGCGCGAGTCACTGAAGGCTCAGGGGTGGCGGATCACCCATGGGGATGATGGTAGTACCTTCTATCACTACCCAAAGGAACGCTCCGAATCGGGCAATGAACCCCTGAACCAACAGCCGCTGGGGAGGTGTGAAGGGGTAACTATCGATTCAGAATGGGGAACCTTGCCGGTAGATGAGTGGGGTGAGGTAGATAGATTGGCGAAAAGCTGGTTGCAACAATCTGGAAAAGAGGGGCTGCTGGTAGGCATGATCCGTAAGATATTGCGGGTTTATCTAGTCAGCTTGGTTAATGATGTCGCGCCCTATGAGTTAAAGCATCAGCTTGCGATTCGTGCCTCTGATGGGCAGGTGTTGCTTTTGGAGTAAATAGTGCGATAGCTGTCAGAGCATCGCAGATGAAATGAAAGGGGGTGCGAATTTTCCCCCGTTAAGGGGAGTCTTCTTAGAAGGCTCTCCTTTTTTACTTTTATACCCGTCATCCTTGAAAATGCTGGTTCGTTGCACCAAAGGCAGGCTGCGCACGCCGCAGTCGCTCACCCCAATCACATAGCTTATCTATGCTCATGGGGATTCGCGACTTTGCCGCCTTCCATCATTTCCAATGATTTTGGGTATATACCCAAACGACTTGGAAATGCAGGTAGGCGACACTCTCCCTAGCAGAGTGCCCTATGACATTATGTCAGATAGGACTCGCTGCTCAGTCAAACTTCATAAATGACCTATTCAATAGCTATTAACACGATGGAACTACAGAAGAAACCGTGATGCTAGGTCGATTCATTCCCTCCTGAAATAGCGTGCGTCACCGCACCTTAAGCATAAACGCATGACAGATTGGCAGGTTTAAGGCTTTAGAGAGCTCATACTGGCGACGCCAATGGTGATGTAAATCTCAATAAAAACAGTATGTAACAACCTAGATTTGGTTGTGGGCACGACTTTTGCTGAAGTACTCGTGTCTCTGCGGAAAGCGGGTTCTTTTATTTCGTGAAATTGAAGGAGATTGGGAATGCGGGCATTTCAGTTGGTGATTGGCACTCTGTTACTGCTATCGACTTTATCAGTTCGGGCTGAAGTTCCAATAGCTGGTGTTGAACCGTCCTCAAGACCGGCTGAAGCCCCAGTGCTTGAGTGGGTTCAGCACGATAACACCTGGTACCAGCGGGCGCTAACAGGTCTGCAGCCACCTTACCCACCCAGTCTTAACTTTCTCGATAACCAAGGAGATTGGTACACCCCTTTTACCCGTCCGGGCATGAGGGGGCGCTATGACATCAGAAAATGGCACCAGTAGAGATTGTTCAACTGTTGTTCACCGGCTTTTTGCGCTTCATGACACCGTATCTGGAGCGCTAAAAGGTAGTCTCAATGTGAGATTTAATAAATAAACCATAACTATTTTGGAGTAATTGAGTATGAGAAAATTTCGTCTGAAAGCAATCGTTAAGGCTCTTGGATTTACCGTCGCCCTCGCAGCTGCACCTCTGGCTTTAGCCAATATGTACGGAATGTCGGGTATGGACGGAATGTCGGGCATGGGCGGGATGTCA
>JADGBN010000190.1 GCA_015231435.1 Gammaproteobacteria bacterium | reverse complement strand
GCAACCGCAGAGATGTTCAATCCCTTAGCGACAGTACGCTTATCAACAAGCCGATGCGAAATGGATCAGAAAAAATATGTTTTTTCAGATAATTAAAATTACCCTAATGACCCTGTTGTTGCTTAGCCATTCAAACGGCTGCTTTGCCGCCGCAGATAACAGAATCTTCAGTTTACTGGTTGTCGATTCGCAAGCGGGAAATCCTTACGATGAGGTCAGGGGTGTGATGATTAAAACATTGCATGGTGACGGCTATCGTCAAGGAGAGAATCTTAAAATAGATTTTACAGTGACGGGTAACGACAGCAAACAGGGGGAGGAGATTATCCGTACAGCTTTAGCCAAGCAGCACTACGATGTCATCTATGTCGGCGGTACCGTGGCGACCATCTCCGCCAAAAATGTGCTGGTAGGCAATATGACACAACCTGTTATTTTTTCCTCCGCGACCGACCCGGTGGGTATTGGTGTTATTAAAAGCTTTAGCAGCAGACCGTTTGCCAACTTCAGCGGCGTTAGCTATCCGGTGCCGCCACGCACCCGCTTTAAGTTCATCAAACATTTTCTCCCCAACGCCAAAACACTCGGGCTGATCTACGCCGATATGCCGCAGTCCCACAGCTATAATCAGTGGGTAACCGATCTCATCGCCAATGATCCCGAGTTTCAGGGATTAAAGGTGATCTTCCGTCCGGTACCACTGGTGACCGGTGAGAACGGCGACAAAATAATGGCCGAGTCCGCTATTCCGATTATTAAAGAGCTGGCGCCGCAGGTCGATGCCTTTATCAAACCCAACGACCAGTTGGGAACACGTCGGCAGTTTGCTGAAGTGGTTTTCAACACCGCAAACAAGCCGCTGATTGGCATTACCAAAGATGATGTGATGGGAAGCTGGGGGGCGACAGCGGTCATCTACCCTTCGCACCAGAGCATTGGGGAGCAGACAGCGCGCATGATTAAGGCGTTGTTCGAAGGCAAAAAAATCAATGGGATCATGCCTGAATGGCCAAAGCAGTATGGCTTTGCTATCGATCTTCAGAAAACCAAAAAATTCAACATCACCGTGCCGGTTGAGCTGCTGCAACTGGCCGGGGAAAACATTATTAAATAACAGTTGCTGACCCTACCCCTACTGATAAAGAGACTGATAAAGAGCCGGCAATAGTGAAACTTAACCGAAAAATTCTCCTGGTGACGATTAGCGTTCTGTTTATTTCGCTGGTCATCAGTTCCGTTGTCAACATTATCAGTTTTCAAAAAAATTACACCGAGGCGCTGATCACCGGCAGTATCGGTTTGGGACAGAGCCTCAACAGTATTGTCCGGGAGATGCTTGATCTCGGCTTGCCGCTGGACAGCCTTGCCGGCATGGATAAAAAGCTGAAGCAACTGGTGATTGATAATCCCCACATTAGCTACGCAGCGATTGCCGATCTCGATGGCCGAGCGATCCATCATAGTAATACAACCTTAGTGGGCGAGATTTTTACCGACAAGGTGATGCAGCGATCGCTGGCTACCGATATACCACTGACGCAAATCTACCATCGCTTCGATGGCCTGACATACTACGATGTCACGCTGCCGATATTTGACTCAAGCCACGCCCATTTTGGTGTTGTCCGGCTCGGTTTTCTTACCCAGGTGGTTAACGACAAGGTTCTGGAGGCGATTATTCAGGTCGTCGTCAACTTTACCCTCTCCTTTTTGATCATCGCCTTTTTAATTAACTTTCTGCTTTCGCGAATGGTCTCAAAACCGGTGATAGCACTCTCCGATCGGGCGCAGAATATTGCCAACGGCAAATTTGATTCGTTAACGTCAATGGCCGGAAACGATGAGATCAGCCAGCTCTCCGCCTCACTTAACGATATGGCGATGACCATTAAATCGCAGCTGGATGCGCTTAACCGCTCACGCAACGATCTTGAGCGCGATGTCCAAGAGAGAACTTCCGCCCTCGAAGATGCCAATACCAACCTGCAAAAAATTAACGATGAGTTGCTAAAAGCGATAAAGCTAAAGGATGAGCTCACCGCCAGGGAGTCTTTACGCAGCCACATTTTAGAGATAATTGCCTCGGATGTACCGTTAAGCAAAGTACTGGAAACGATTGTACTGAGCGTCGAGCGGGAGCACCCTGCGATGCTCTGTAGCATTTTGCTAATGGACAGATCTGGCAAACATCTGCGTCATGGGGCTTCGCCGAGCTTGCCCGACTTTTATAATACCGCTATTGATGGGCTGGAGATCGGCATCGGAGTGGGCTCCTGCGGCACTGCGGCATTTACCGCCAAGCGGGTCATCGTTAACGACATCCCCTCGCACCCCTATTGGGCAGCCTATAAAGAGCTCGCCGCCCGCGCCGAGTTGGGCGCCTGCTGGTCGCAACCTATCTACTCTGCCTCCGGCCAAGTTCTCGGCACGTTTGCCATCTATCACCACGAGGCACACACCCCAGACGCCGCCGATATTGAGATTATCGAACAGTCTGCCAATCTCGCAAGTATCGCCATTGACCGCGATACGAATCTTCACGCCCTACAGCAGAGCCAGAGTGAGCTGCAAGAGGCGCAACGCATTGGCCATATGGGTAACTGGCAACTCGATGTTGCTAGTAACCGCATCATTTGGTCGGAAGAGCTCTCCCTCATGCAGGGATTAGACCCAAAAACCGCACCACCTAACTTGACTGAGTGCGAAAAACTATTTACCCCCGATAGTTGGCAACGTTTAAGTAGCGCAATTAGCCGCACGCTGGCATCAGGTGAACCCTACGATCTCGAATTAGAGATGGTTAAGCCTGACGGCAGCCACGGTTGGATGCATGGACGTGGCGAGGCCGTTAGGGATGCAAGCGGCGCGATTATGACCCTTCGCGGAACTGCAACCGATATCACTCAGCGCAAACAAGCCGAAGCAACATTGCAAAAGAAGGAGCGCTACCAGCGTGCCCTGCTCGATAACTTCCCCTTTGCCGTCTGGCTAAAAGATACGGAAAGTCGTTTTCTTTCGGTTAACAGTGGCTTTGTCAACCTATTTGGCGCAAGCCACAGCTGTGATGAGTTGGTGGGGCAAAATGACTTCGATATTGCTTCGCGGAAGTTAGCCGAAGCCTACCGCGCTGACGACCGCGCGGTGATGGCCTCACGCGAGAAAA
>JADGBN010000018.1 GCA_015231435.1 Gammaproteobacteria bacterium | reverse complement strand
CAATTTTGGTTTTCTGCCGTCCAATTTCATCACCATTCACGGACTGCAGTTTGGTTCGGTGATTGCCATACTATTGCTGTCGTTCGCCTTGGCAAATCGGATACAGGATGAGCGACTGGCAAGGGAGGCGGCACAGGCCGAAGCACTTGCGGCGAAGCAAGCGAACATCGAACAATTGAAGGAATCCGAGCACATGCTTGAAGAGCGTGTTGCATCAAGAACTGCCGAACTTGCGGCCGCCAATGAGCGCCTTTCGCAAAGTGAGCAGCGACAGCGCGATCTCGCACAGCATGATGCACTGACGGGGCTTGCCAATCGCAGCCTGTTTGCTGACCGGTTGTCACAGGCAATTGCTGCCGCACAGCGAGACAAATCCAGACTTGCGCTGCTTTACCTTGATCTGGACAAGTTCAAGCCGGTCAATGACACGTATGGCCATGCGATCGGCGATTCTCTGCTGCGGGAAGTCGCTACTCGGATTAGCGGACGGGTTCGGGTGTCTGATACGGTTGCCCGTATCGGTGGTGATGAATTTGTAGTGCTACTACGGCGGATCGAGTCGGTACAAGACGCGCTTGATGTGGGCAACAGCATCTGTCAAACCTTGAATCAAGTCTTCCTAGTGGAGACACACCAGCTAGCGATTTCCAGTAGCATCGGCGTAGCCATCTATCCGGCTCACGGGCGCACGGAAAACGAACTGTCGCATCACGCCGATAAGGCCATGTACTACGCGAAACAGGCGGGACGGAATACGGTTTGTCTCGCCGATACTGAGGGAAAGAGGGTATAACTGATTTGGATCAGTGCCGTTTCGGACAATATTCAGGTACGATTCCTTTTTCTCTATTCAGGACTTTTTTCAATGCGCAATACCCTCTCCTTTTTGCCTCTTCTGCGTGGCGTGGTGCTTCTTTTTCTATTGCCTCTTTTTCTTCTGGTGGGCTGTTCTCCGCATCCCGCTTCTGGGGAGTGGCAGGTTGTCGCCGGGAGTCGTATGCAGGGGGAACACGGTGCCAATTTTGATCGGTTGCTGGTGCACTATAATGGTCGGGCCGAGATTTTTGCAGCTCAAGCGGCCGGTGGCAGTGAGCTCTTTCGCTGTTTTTGGGCGGCGGCGGCGGTAAGCAGCGGGGCAACCGCTACCGCCAGCCTGAACTGCAAACAGGCGTCTGAACCGGATAATACCTACTATTATTTGCTCGATATCACCGCCAGCCAGGCCGCTTTAAGTCGTGACGGGGTTGTTTTGGGCAGTTGGCAAAAAACCGCTACGCCGATTAAGGATTAGCCGTGGGTTGCAGTGCAGCGGCCATCGATGCAATCTGTTGTAAGGCTGCCTGACAGATCTGCTGGGCGCGTGCAACTTGGTCAGCTTCACTATAGCAGCGCAGTTCCGGGGCATTTCCTGAGGGACGCAGGTGAACTATCTCGCCATTATTAAAGGTGAGACGAAGACCATCAAGTTCGTTTACCGCGATAACTTCGCCACTGTCGGGCGCCAGTTGCGCTGCGGCAGCGGTTAAGTCGCTGCGAAGGGTCTGCAGTAGCGCTTGTGACTGTTGTGGCGTCACTCCGGTAATTCGGTCACTGGCGCTAAAGCGTGAGGGTAAACCCTCGGCCAGAGCCGCGAGGGGCGTTTGACTCTCTCGACTTAACATTAGTAGCGCCAATATTGGCAACAGGGCATCGCGGGTAGGGAGCGCCGTCAGCCGTCTGCCGTGACGTAGTTGATCATTGCCTAGCAGAAACCCGCCATTAGCTTCAAAGCCGACAACCGGAACAAGGTCGGGATTGTCGCAGAGCGCCTCCATGGCGGCGATAACATAGGGGGAGCCGATGCGACAGCGCTCAACACGCAAAAACAGTCCGCAGCGCTCAATGACACTGTTGCAACTAATCGGGCAGACGATGGTTTTTGCCTGAAGAAATTTGGCGGTGAGCAGACCTACCATGTCGCCGCGTAACCAGTGACCCTGCGCATCTCCAATTAGGGGGCGATCACTATCACCATCGGTGGAGACAATTGCATGGAAGTCGTGCTCCTCTGCCCAGCGCTGGCCGCGGGCAATATCTTCGGCGCTAACCGCTTCGGTATCAATCGGCACAAAGGTATCGGTACGCTCGAGGGGAATCACCGTGGCACCAAGTTGCTGTAACAGGGTGACCAGCAGATCGCGGGCAACGCTGGAGTGCTGGTAAACTGCGACGCGCATACCGCTTAATGCCTCCTCTCCCAGCCAGTGCAGGTAACGGTTTTGGTAGTGCAGGGTTGCACCCGGGTCGGGATCACCCAAGGGCGGCAGGAGAATGGTTGTCGGCAGGGCAATGGTTGCAGCGGTTATCGCCTCTTCATCACGTTTGCTAATCTCACCACTGGCGCGATAGAACTTAATGCCGTTACGGTCAAAGGGGATATGGCTGCCGGTAACCACCACTGCCGCTGCGCCGCGATGGCTGGCATAGTGGGCGAGCGCCGGGGTTGGCAACGCGCCGGCATAGATCACCTTCATTCCCGTTGCCTGAATGGCGGCGGCACAGGCCATCGCAATGGTAGGGCTACTGGGGCGCAGATCATGCCCTAGTACCACCTCTGCGACATCCTCGGCAGCTGTTTGTAAAAAGGCCAGCGTATAGGCGTAGCAGAGTTCATCGCTTAAATCCTGTACCAGTCCGCGCACCCCACTGGTGCCAAAACGCACCCCGGAGCGGTGCATTAAGTCGGCAATCGCCACACGGGTTATGCTGTTAATCATTAGGGTTCCTCGGGTTTTGGGGGTTAATGGTGAAGGGTGGATGGCATTATAAGCGCCTGACAATATTTTGAATGCACTTTTCCTTCTCCATTTATGTCAGGTTTATGTGATAGAATTCACCGCTTATGAATCGATTACCCTCCTATTTTATGCCACTACTGGTGCTGTTGTGCGGTGTTGCCGCAGCGCAGTTAACGCTAACCGTTGCGGTACCCGAGGCAGTATCGCCACTGCTGCCGGATGTGGGTGCGCCAGTGCGCCATCCCGATCCGGCGCAGCATCAACCGTTGGGGAGTGTGGCAAAGGTCGCCCTATTTGGTCAGGCGGTGGTTGCCGACGCCGCGCCGCCACGGGCGGTGGTCAAGGCAAGCAGCGCAGAGCTGGTTAAAACCACGCTGGATCTCACCTTAATGGGGATTTTTCATCACCAGGATGAGCCGAGTTATGCCCTAATTATGAGAGGTAAGGAGCCTGATCTCCCTTTTCATCCCGGTGATGAGATAACTTCAGGTGCTTTTTTACATTCGATTGAGCGCGATCATGTGGTGCTGGAGCGCGGTGGTCGTCTCGAGACGCTCTATCTTGAACTCGATAAGCCTGCCCCTGTAGCGCTCAGGGCACAACCGCAGGAGCGTCCCCAGGCGAAGCCCACCGAGCCGGTGACCCCGCAATCCACTACCCGTTATGGTGAAATTCGTGAGCGTCTGTTAAAGAATCCACAGGACGCTATTAATATGGCAAAGGTTCGTCCGCTGCTAGAGAATGGTAAAATGGTCGGCTACCGGGTTAATCCCGGTAATGGCCGAAACCGCCAGCTTCTTGATGAACTTGGCTTTATTCCCGGCGATGTGGTGACTGCGGTTAATGGCGTTTCAGTTATCGATCCAACGCAAATCGGCGCGGTGATGAATGCTTTAACCACCTCAGGTACGGTAACCGTCACGCTTAAGCGTAATGGTGCTGAGGAGACCCTGTCGGTTAATTTTTAGGGTGACCTGACAGACGCCCTGTTTTTTTCTTAATGACAACTGTAATTTTCCCCCAGAGTGCTTTTTATGATAATACGTCTGCCGGTTCACACCCTGTTTATTGCACTGTTACTGCTCGCACTGCCGCTTCGCGCCAATGAGCTGACGCTGAATCTTAAGGATGCCGATATTCGTGCAGTGATTGCCACGGTATCGGAGATGACCGGAAAGAACTTTATTATTGACCCGCGAGTTAAGGGGACGGTGACGGTGATCTCCTCGGCACCGATGCAGGCCGATGAGGTTTATGAGGTTTTTCTGTCGCTGCTGAATGTTTATGGCTATACCGCAGTGGAGGGCGATAATGTCGTCAAGATCGTCCCGGACGCCAATGCCAAGCAGAGCCCTGTACCGACGGACAGTGCGGAGCGTCCGGAACGGGGCGATGGCTTTGTTACCCGTATTTTGCCGATTCAGAATGTGAACGCCGCGCAACTGGTGCCTATTCTGCGTCCCCTGTTGCCGCAACAGGCGCATCTTGCGGCCTATCCTGCGACCAACGTGCTGATCATCTCTGATGTTGCCGATAACGTGTCGCGTATTGCCGATCTGGTGCAGCGCATTGATCGCGAAAGTGAGAGTGAAATTGAGTTGGTGGCGCTGAAATATGCCTCTGCGGATGAGGTGGCGTCGATTCTTTCGACTTTAGCCTCGGAAGATAAGAAGAAGGGGGGCGAAGGGGGCGTTACCTCACAGGTGGCAGTGCTTGCCGACAGCCGCACCAATAGTCTGATTATTAAAGGGGAGAAGTCCGAGCGCACTCAGGTGGTCAATATTGTGAAAAAGCTGGATGTGCCGACCGGCGCGATCGGTAACACCAGAGTCGTCTATCTTAATTACGCGGATGCCACGGAGCTTGCCAAGGTGTTAAGCGGCGTTGGTGAGAGTGTAGTGTCACAGGATGCCAAAGCCCAGGCACCCAACAAACGCAACACCTCGGTGAATGGTCAGTCGGTTTCGATTCAGGCGGATGCCACCACCAACTCGCTGGTGATTAACGCCCCTATCGAGGTGATGAAAGAGCTTGAGGCGGTGATTCGGCAACTCGATATTCGTCGTGCTCAGGTGATGGTTAAGGCGGTAATTGCCGAGATCTCCTCAGATAAGTCGGCAGAGTTCGGGGTCAACTGGGGTTATGATGGCTCCGGCGATCGCTCACCGATAGGTATTGTTGACTTTAATGGCGCGATCTCGACGCTGGCGAAAGGGGCACTGACCGGCGACATCACTCAGGTTCCGCCCGGGCTGAGTCTGGGTATCGGT
Organism: Gammaproteobacteria bacterium; assembly: GCA_015231435.1. Lineage (GTDB taxonomy): Bacteria > Pseudomonadota > Gammaproteobacteria > Thiohalomonadales > Thiohalomonadaceae > JADFYS01. The sequence goes on along the minus strand of JADGBN010000018.1, from coordinate 32,332 downwards.
GACTTGCGCAGCGGCGGCAGCCGTTTTATTGCCCTAGTGCAGGCGCTGCGTGGTGACAGTGATACCAACATTCTTTCAACGCCATCACTGGTCACCCTGGATAACGAAGAGGCCGAGATTATTGTCGGACAGAATGTCCCCTTTGTTACCGGCTCCTACAGCTCTGCAAGTGGTACCTCCGCGCCAACCAATCCGTTTCAGACGATTTCGCGTGAGGATGTGGGGATCTCCCTAAAGATTAAGCCGCAAATTAATGAGGGTAACTCCATACGCATGGAGATTGAGCAGGAGGTCTCGAGTGTCAGTACCGCGTCAACCGGCGCAGCGGATCTGATCACCAATAAACGATCCCTGAAATCAACGGTAATGGTCGATGATGGTGATATTCTCGCGCTGGGTGGGCTGCTTGATGAGAACTACTCCGAGAACAATCAGAAGGTGCCGGGGTTAGGCGATATTCCCATATTGGGATGGCTCTTCAGTTATAAAAAGAACACTAAGGCAAAACAGGATCTGACCATTTTCCTGCATCCGCGTATTATTCGTAACAGTAAAGAGGGGAGTGCGATCACCTCACGCAAGTATGGGCTGTTAAGAAGCGATCAGCTGCGTCAGTTACAGGAGAGCAACCACCTTCTTGGCGAGAGCAAACCCACCCTTCCGCCTCTGCCCGATTTTCTTGAGCTGCCGCTCCCCTTTGAGGTGCTTTACGGGAGCGAAGAGGCGGCTGATATTCAGCCACTTTCAGCCACCCTGCCGGTGATGGGAAGTGAACCTTAGTGGAGCGAAATTCGCTGACAGCCGCAGTGACCGTAACGCATGAGGCAGGGGTTGCCCTGCCGCAGGGGCGTGATCTGCTCACCTTTGCCTTTGCCAGACGTCACGGCGTTCTTCTTGAGATAAATCCAGAGAAGGTGACGCTGTTCTATCGGCCACCGCTAAAACCGGCGATTGTTGCCGAGTTGCTGCGTATTCTGCCGCCGCAACCGCCAGCGCAACTGGAATCAATTAGTGCCGATCGCTTTGATCTGCTGCTGCAACGCATTTACGAACAGAGTCGTAATGAGTCTAGTCAGGTGATGGGCGAGCTCGGTGAAGAGCTTGATCTTTTTGATCTGGCTGGACAGCTGAGTGAACCGGAAGATCTGCTAGAAAGTCAGGACGATGCGCCGATTATTCGACTTATTAACGCGTTGCTCTCTGAGGCGATTCGTGAAGAGGCGTCCGATATTCATATCGAAACCTTTGAAAACCGCATGGTCGTCCGTTTTCGTGTCGATGGCGTACTGCGTGAGGTGTTGCAGCCGCAGCGCACCCTTGCGCCTCTGCTGGTGTCGCGTATTAAGGTAATGGCAAAACTGGATATTGCGGAAAAGCGGTTGCCCCAGGATGGCCGTATCTCCCTACGAATTGCCGGGCGTGCGGTTGATGTGCGGGTCTCGACCCTGCCCTCGGGCAGTGGTGAACGGGTGGTGATGCGTCTTCTTGATAAACAGGCGGGCAGGCTGGATCTCGAACAACTGGGGATGGATAGCCGGGCTGAGGCGCTAATCGATCAGTTAATTCACCGCCCCCACGGTATTATTTTGGTCACCGGTCCTACCGGCTCGGGGAAAACAACCACCCTCTACGCGGCGTTGGCGCGTCTTAATACCCGCAGCCGCAACATCCTGACGGTGGAAGATCCGATTGAGTACTATATTGACGGGATTGGTCAGACCCAGGTTAACAGTAAAATTGATATGAGTTTTGCCAAGGGGTTACGGGCGATTTTACGCCAAGATCCCGATGTCGTGATGGTCGGGGAGATCCGTGATTTAGAGACCGCGCAAATTGCCGTTCAGGCGAGTCTTACCGGACACCTTGTGCTCTCTACCCTGCACACCAATACCGCGATTGGTGCGCTGTCGCGGTTGCGTGATATGGGCATTGAACCTTTTCTCTTGGCCTCCAGTCTAATTGGCGTGCTGTCACAGCGGCTGCTGCGGCTGCTCTGTCGGCGCTGTCGCGTCGCCTATAGTGCAACACCGAGCGAGTGCGATCTGCTTGGTCTGCCTTCCAGTCAACCGCCGACTATCTATCGTGCCAGTGATGGTTGTGAGGCGTGTAACGGCCTTGCCTATCGCGGTCGTACCGGTATTTATGAGTTGCTGATGGTGGGTGATCAGGTGCGCGCCATGATTCATGAGGGGAGCAGTGAGCAGCAGATTGATCAGGCGGTTCGGGCGGTCACCCCCTCGATTCAGCATGATGGTCTGCGCCGGGTGCTGGCGGGTGATACCTCGATTGAAGAGGTGCTGCGCGTGACCCACAGCGACGGTTAGCGACGCAGATCATGGGAGCATTTGAGTACAGTGCCATCGATAGTCGTGGCCGTGAGAAGCGCGGAGTGCTGGAGGGCGATACGCCGCGTCAGGTACGGCAGCAGCTGCGTGAACTCGGACTGACGCCGCTGGAGTTGCGTGAAGCGGCACAGCAGCATCATCAGGGTGGTAAACAGGGGTTAGGTGAACGCCTCACGCTGCGCCGTGGTATGAGCCCCGGAGATTTGGCGGTGATTACCCGCCAACTGGCGACTTTGGTGCGCGCCGGGCTGCCGCTTGAGGAGGCGATTCAGACGACGGCGCAGCAGTCGGAGAAGCCGCGCCACACCTCACTGTTGCTGGCGGTGCGTGCCAAGGTGATGGAGGGACGCAGTTTTGCCACGGGCCTTGCGGAGTATCCAGAGATATTTCCGGAAATTTATCGCACCACGGTCGCCGCAGGGGAGCAGTCAGGTCATCTTGATCTGGTGCTGGAGCGCTTGGCGGACTACACCGAAAAACGTCAGATCATGCGCCAAAAGCTGCAGATGGCGCTCTTCTACCCAATTATTCTGACTATTATGGCGCTGGCGGTTACTACAGCGCTGCTGGTCTATGTGGTGCCGGAGGTGGTGCAGGTTTTTGATAGTATTGGTCAGGAGATGCCGCCGCTCACTTTGGGGCTAATTGCCTTAAGCAGCTTTTTACAGCACTATGGTATCTATCTGTTGTTGCTGCTGTTGGCGAGCAGCTGGGGCGCGCGTCTGCTACTGCGACGTGAGCCGTTACGGTTTCGCTGGCATCAGTTGTTGCACCGCTTGCCGCTTCTGGCGCGGCTGCTGCGCGGGGTCAATACGGCCCGTTTTGCCCGTACCTTCAGCATTATGGTCGCCAGCAGCGTTCCGGCGCTGGAGTCGATGCGGATTGCCGCCGAGGTAATTACCAGCCTGCCGATGCGCCACGGGGTGCATACGGCGGCGGATCGGGTGCGCGAAGGGGCGCATATTGCACCATCGCTGGCGCAGTGCGGCTACTTTCCGCCGATTGTCGTTCATCTTATCGCCAGCGGTGAGGCGAGCGGCGAGTTAGAGCAGATGCTCGAGCGGGCGGCGGATAATCAGGAGCGTGAACTTGAAACGCTGGTCGGGATGTTAATGGGGCTCTTTGAACCCCTGTTGCTAGTCGTGATGGGGAGTGTGGTGATGCTCATTGTGCTCGCTATTCTCCTGCCAATTTTTGAAATTAATCAGCTGGTTAAATAACCGGATTAGATGGAGTGAAGGTATGCGGAAGTTAACTCGGGGTCACAGTGGATTTACCCTCATTGAGGTGATGGTTGTGGTGGTGATACTCGGCATTCTTGCCTCGGTGGTGGTGCCGCGCATTATGGATAACCCCGACAAGGCGCGAACGGCCAAGGCAAAACAGGATATTCGTGCGATTGAGAGTGCGCTTAACCTCTATAAACTCGATAACTTTAACTACCCCAGTACCGATCAGGGGCTGGAGGCGCTGGTAGAACAACCCAGTGGCACACCCGAGGCAAAAAACTGGAAGCAGGGCGGCTATTTAGGTAATCTACCGGTTGATCCTTGGGGTAATAGCTATCTCTATCTCTCGCCCGGTGTTAATGGTGAGATCGATATATTCACTTATGGTGCAGACGGGATCTCCGGTGGTAACGACACCAACGCCGATGTCGGTAACTGGAACCTGAATTAAGCAGTTGTTGCGCTAAGCGTTGATGTTCCCTGCCATTCGCCAGTGTGCGATGCTGCGTTCTGCGATGCGCCCTCAGGCAGGTTTTACCCTGCTTGAGCTCATGGTGGTGACCCTGATGATTGGGGTGATCCTTAGCGTCGCCTCCCTCGCCATTGGTGATGGCGGCACCGATCGCAAGGCGCAGCAGGAGGCAAAACGGCTGCAGGCGCTGCTGATGGTCGCCGGTGATGAGGCGATTATGCGCGGTCAGCAGCTGGGTATTCTCTTTGCCAGTGATGGCTACCATTTTCTGCTGCATGATGGTGTGCTCTGGCAGCCCCACGACGAGACAATTTTTCGCCCGCGATCTCTGCCGCAACCCCTGACGCTGGCGCTTTTTGTCGAGGGTTTGCCGGTCGAACTCTCCCTGACGCTGGAGCAGAGTCTGGCGGAGAGTTTACGCAAAAGCAGCGCTGCAGAGGGGGAGGCCGGAGCTCAGGATCTAGGTGACAATGAGTTGTTGCCGCAGGTGGTTATTCTCTCCAGCGGCGATCGCACCCCATTTGAACTTTTGTTACAGGTGAATGCAACCACGCGCTGGCAGCTTGTCGCGCCCTATCTTGGTGTCGCGCATATCTCAGTGCCAAGTGAGCCAGCATGAATAACGGCTTATCACGGCGGCGTGGGTTTACCCTTATTGAGATTATGATTACCCTGCTGGTCTTGGCGGTGGCGATGGGCGCCCTCATTCAGGGTGGTAGTCAAAGTGCGATGGCGGCAGGCTATCTTCGCGATAAAACGATTGCCCACTGGGTTGCCCTTAATCGTGTGAGTGAAATTCAGCTCGCAGCGGAGTGGCCCTCGATCGGTAAGGAGAAGGGGGATCGCGAGATGGCGGGACAACGTTGGCTGTGGCAGGTGGATACCAGCGAAACTGCAGATGAGTCGATCCGTCGTCTCGATATTCGGGTGACGGCGAACGGCGGCGATCTACAGGCGCCGCTGCTGCGTCTCACCGCTTTTGTTGCCCAATCCGCACAGCAGGCAACGGCCAAGGCGGGGTTATCGCGATGAAGCTGCGGCAAACCGGCTTTACCATAATTGAACTCATCATTGCGCTGGCGATGTTTGCGCTTATTTCGGTGATGGCTTACGGCGGGCTTAACTCCATGCTAAAGAGTGAAGCGCAGCTTGCCTCGCATTCAGAGCGTTTTGGCAAGCTGCAACGAACCCTCTTCTATCTTCATGAAGATCTGATGCAACTGGTCGCACGACCGATTCGTGATAGTTACGGGGAGCGGCAAGCGCCGCTGCAGAGTCGCGACATGGGCAGCCCGAGCCTTGAGTTTACCCGCGCCGGATGGTCGAACCCGGCACGCCAGAGCCGTAGCACCCTGCAACGGGTCGGTTATGGTCTGGAGGATGATCGTCTCACCCGTTACAGCTGGCAGATTCTTGATCGCTCCTATGAGAGCGAGGCGCTAACCGGAGAGCTTCTCAGCGGTGTCAAAGCGTTTGATCTGCGCTTTCTTGATAGTGAAGGGGTGTGGCAGCAGAGCTGGCCCCCCTATGATCCACAGGTTGTCGATGCGACGCAGGCAGCACTCTACGCCCCGCTGCCCCAGGCGGTTGAAGTGACGTTAACCCTAAGTGATGGCACCCTTTATCAACGGATTATTCGTACCGTGAGTGCCGCATGGTAGGGGGAGAGAGCCATCGTGGTGTTGCGCTGTTAACTGCCCTGCTGGTGGTGGCGCTGGTGACGATTATCGCGGTCGGTATGATTAGCCGCCAGCAGTTAGATCTGCGCCGGACTGCCAATCTGCTACACAGTGAGCAGGCATGGATCTACCATCTTGCGGTCGAATCCCATGCGGCACCGTTAATTGCACGCTACTGGGATCAGATTGAGTTTGTCTCTCTAGAACAGTATCGCGAGCTCACGGCGTTAACCGGACTCGGTTATCAGGAGGAGGTTGACGGCGGGGCGATAGCCGTCGAATTGGTGCTTGATCTCGAAGCGGGCTTTAATCCCAACGCCCTGCTCAATCAGGCTAACTCGGTCACTGAGCGGGTAACCGAGTCGGCAACGGGGGAGCGTGAAAGTGTCGGGGAGAGCGCTACTCCCGGTGGTGTTGATCAACTGCAGATGCAGATTTTGCAGCGCCTGCTGGGTTATCTTCAGGTCGATGAGGCGGTTGCCGACAGTATGCTTGACTGGGTTGACCCTGATGATATTCCCGGGTTTGCCGGCGCTGAGGATAACTACTACCTCACCCTCGATCCCCCTTACCGTGCAGCCAATGCGGCGATGCGGCATGAGAGTGAGCTGCGTCTGCTGCGCGGCGTCGATAGTGACAGCTATCAGCGCTTGCTGACGCTCTTTAGACCATTGCCCGGTGGCAGTAAAATTAATGTGAATTGGGCAGGAGCAGAGCTGTTAATGGCACTACATGAGGAGATTGGCATGGCAGAGGCGCAAGCGATTATCGAGCAGCGGCAAATGGGGGGGTTTCAGTCAGTAGATGCGTTTACCAGCTTTGTCAAAGGGTTAACCTCAGCAGCGGGGGTTGCCAGAGAGATACCAGCGCGTCTGATTAGCGTCTCTCCCGCCCATTTTGCGGTACGCACCACGGTTGAGCTGGATGGAATGCAGCACCGTTTTCAGTCGTTGCTAAAACGTGATGAAAAAGGTGCTATTGGCGTACTTTTACGCGAGCGCCTTGGGTAGAATAGTATTTATGGCAACTTCAACGCTTTATATTCGCTGGATTGATGGCCAGAGTCCACAGCAGTTTGCATGGTATAAACCAACCTCGCAGCAGGGTAGATCCGCCCGCCGCTCCCGTCCCTTTTCCGAAAATAGTGAAGCCTCTTCACTAAATCAGGGGGTTTGCGATCTGGCGACGCTACAGGGGCTTGCCCTTGGGTTACGCTTGGTACTGATTGTTCCCGGGCGTCAGGTACACCTTGCCTCTGTAAAGGTGCCAAGCCGCAACCAGCAGAAGGTCGCGCAGGCAGTCCCCTACGCACTGGAGGATGAGTTGAGTGAAGAGATTGACGATCTTCACTTTGTGGTCTCCCGCAGGGCTACGGATGCCGGTTATGCGGTAGCAGTCACCAGCCATCGCAGTATCGCTGACTGGCTGCACTGTTTTGATACGGTTGCCCTGCGTATTGATCAAATTTCGGTTGACACGCTGTTGTTACCAGTCACGCCTGGGCACTGGACACTACTGCTTGAGCCGCAGGGGGCACTGCTGCGACAGGGTGAAGATCATGCCATGGCGCTGCCGCTGGCCAGCCTCGATATGCTGTTAGTTACGCTGCTGGATGGGGTGGCTGCAGAGAGTGAGGCAGAGCTGCCAGCGATCATCCTCTATGATTTACGTCCAGATGGCAGCGAGCCGCTTATCTTCTCTGAACAGGTGGCGGCACAGCTCAAGCCGCAACCACTGCCTGCCCACGGTAGCTTTTGGCAGCTACCGCTCATCTGGTCGTCGCCGTTACAACTCCTGCAGGGGCGTTACAGCCGTCAGGAGCAACTGGGTAAACTGCTTAAACCGTGGCGGGCGGTGGCGCTGTTGAGTCTGCTCTTGGCTGCGCTGCTATTCGCCGAACGCTATGTCACCTATACCCGGCAGCAGGCAGCACTTCACGATTTGGTCGCGCAACAGACGCAAATTTATCGGGATGCCTTTCCCGGTAGTCGCAATGTGGTGAACCCTCAGGTACAGATGCAGCAGCAGTTAGCGCAGCTGCGCCGTAGTGACGGTGGTCAGGCTGGTTTTTTAACGCTGTTAAATAGCGCTGCGCCACATCTGTTAAGCGATTCGGGTAATGAGATTCACGCCCTGCGTTATCGTCAGCAGCGACTTGAACTGACCATGCAGTTTAAATCGCTGGCGGCGATTGATAGTCTGAAGGGGCGACTTGAGGCGGCGCAGTTACTGGTGACCATTGATAGCGCCACGTCGCGCGGCGATACGGTAGAGGGGCGTTTAACAGTGATGGGGAGTGCGGTGTGAGAGAGTTCTGGTTACGTCTGCAGCTGCGGGAGCAGTTGACGTTGATGGTTGCTGCCCTGTTATTGCTGCTGCTGCTCTTCTATCTGCAATTTTTTGAACCGTTTTTACTCGAGCAGCAGGGGCTAGATGCGCGTCTTGCGGCAGAGAGCAATAAAGTCGCAGAGATGCAGGCTGCCGCCGCTGAGGTACGTCTGCTGCAGCGCCATGATAGCGGCGGCAATAGCGAGGGGAATCAGTCGCTTCTGACATTAACCGATACCACGGCGCGGCAGCAGGGGTTGAGCGAGGCGATTAAACGTATTCAGCCGGATGGTGAAACCGTACAGATCTGGCTGGAGGGCGCTAACTATGAGGCGATGCTCGGCTGGTTACACCATCTGCAACAGAGTTATCAGGTGGTGATTACCGGCGCCGTGATTGACAAGATGGATAACCCCGGTCTGGTTAAGGCGCGTCTGGTGGTCAGTCGATGAAGGCGCTGAGTGGCTGGATTGCACTTTTTCTGCTGGCCTTTATCGCCGCGCTTATCTACAAGTTACCCGCCAGATGGGTCTATGAACAGGGGCAGCCGCTGTTGGCCGAGCGGGCTGCCTGGAGTCAGCGGATTGCTGTTGTCGGCCTTGGCGGCTCTCTCTGGCAGGGTCATGCCGCACAGTTGCGCTTTGATGAACGGCTGCTGGGGCGCTTCAGCTGGACTGTGACGCCACTGGCGCTACTTGATGGCCGGGTGGGCTTAAATTGGCTGTTGCAGCAGGCGGACGGCCACCTGCAGGGGAGTGCCTTCACTGCCCTTGATCGCAGTGGTGAGCTGTTGCAGGATGTTCAGGGGCAGTTTGCGGCAAATGAGGTAATCTCCTTTTTTCCTTATCTCCCTTTGTTGCTTGAGGGACGTATTGTTGTGGATCTGCCAGAGGTTGCCATTAAGGGGCAATATCTGACCCATGTGCAGGGAACGATTCGCTGGCAGCAGGCGGCGCTAACAGCGCCGCAGGCGATTGCGCTGGGCGATCTGCTGTTTACGCTGCAGCCCCAGGAGGAGCCCGCAAAACCACCTGCTGAAACATCTGCATCAGGGGGTACAGTCGTGGTGGCAAAGCAGAAGAAAGCAGATCTGCTGGTAATGGGTACGCTCTCCAATCAGGGTGGGGAGGTCGCCATTGAGGGGAGTGTGCAGCTCTTTCGGCGCGGTAAAGTGGAGTCACAGATTGCCATTGCACCGCGTCAAGGGGCCTCTGCCGCTATTCAGAATAGCCTGGCGCTGTTAGGCCGGCGGGGTCGTGATGGCCAATACCATCTTAACTGGAGTGGAGTTTTACAGTGACACTGATATTTGCACGGAGTATCGAAGGGCGTCGTAACGGCGCGCAACTGGTGCCACCCGGTGAACCGCAAGCGGATGATATTCCAGAAAATTTGCGCCGCACCGAGGCGCTGCCACTGCCGGCACTGTCAGAGCTGCAGGTGGTACGTCACTACACGAAGTTGTCGCAACAGAACTTCTCGATAGATACCCACTTCTATCCCCTCGGCTCCTGTACCATGAAATATAACCCCCGAGGTTGTCATCAGCTGGCAATGTTACCCCAGTTAATCGGTCGCCACCCCTTGGCACCAGTGGCGACGCATGGTCAGGGAGTGTTGGCCTCACTCTTTCATCTTCAGGAGATTTTGCAGCAACTCACCGGAATGGTGGGCTGTTCGCTAACACCGATGGCGGGTGCTCAGGGCGAGTTTGCCGGGATCGCGATGATTCGTGCCTACCATCAGGCGCGTGGCGACGCTGCCCGTTGTGAAATTCTCGTTCCCGATGCCGCGCACGGAACCAATCCCGCCACAGCGGTGATGTGTGGCTATAAAGTGCGGGAGATCCCCAGTAATAGTGACGGTGATGTCGATCTTGATGCGCTGGCGGCGGCACTGGGGCCGCAGACCGCAGGCATTATGCTTACCAACCCCTCGACACTGGGGGTCTTTGAACGTCGTATTGAGACCATTGCGACGATGGTCCATCAGGCGGGGGGGCTGCTCTATTATGATGGCGCCAATTTGAATGCCATTGTCGGACGGGTGAAGCCCGGCGCCATGGGGTTTGATGTGGTGCATCTGAATATGCATAAAACCTTTTCGACCCCCCATGGCGGGGGTGGCCCCGGCGCAGGGCCGGTGGTTGTCGGGGCGCGACTGCTCCCTTTTTTACCGCTGCCACGAGTGGTTGCCGATCAGGGGCAGTTTCGCTGGCTGAGTGAAGCGGAGGCGCCGCAAAGTATTGGGCGACTCTCGGCTAATATGGGGAATATCGGTGTCCTGCTGCGTGCCTATATCTATGCGCTAATGCTCGGACGCCAAGGGATGACGCGGGTCGCCGCCTATGCCACCCTCAATGCTAACTATCTGCAGACGCAGTTGCGTCAGGCTGGCTTTGAACTCGCTTTTGCTAACCGCCGCGCCACCCATGAGTTTATTATCACCCTGCGCAGTGAGGCGAAAAGCTACGGCATTAGTACGATGGATTTTGCCAAACGGCTGCTCGATTACGGTTTTCACGCCCCTACCACCTATTTTCCGCTGTTAGTGGCTGAGTGCCTGCTCATTGAACCCACCGAGAGTGAGGATAAAGCGACACTGGATCTATTTGTCGCGGCCATGTGCGCCATTCGCGAAGAGGCGATGCTCCAACCGGCTCTATTGCAGCAGGCACCCCATACGCTGCCGGTGCGCCGCCTTGATGATGTGCGTGCCGCCCGCGAACCTGATTTAGCCGCCTGATGAACGATAAAGCAGCTATTAATAAACCCACCGCGAATGGCTTGCGTCATATCTGGCAAGCCTTCGGTTACAGTCGTCTCGGTCTCGCAGCGGCTTACCGCTATGAGGCATCCTTTCGAATTGAACTTTTTTTTGGGTTGATACTGCTTCCCTTTGCTATATGGTTGGGGGAGAGCGGTAGCGAACGTGCCCTGCTGGTGCTACCGCTTTTTGCGGTATTGATGGTTGAGCTGTTAAACTCCGCACTTGAAACTCTCGTTGATCGTGTCAGTATTGAGCAGCACCCACTCTCTGGACGTGCCAAGGATATCGGTTCTGCCGCCTGTTTTGTTGCCCAGATGAGTGTCGTCGTCGTTTGGGCGTTGGTACTACTACCGAGGTTTTTTTAACAACATTAATTTGAGAACTTGCTTATGTCGGCTTTAATTTGTGGCTCTTTTGCCTACGACACGATTATGGTGTTTCAGGATCAGTTTAAAAATCACATTCTTCCCGAGAGTGTGCATATGCTGAATGTCTCTTTTCTGGTGCCGGAGATGCGTCGTGAGACCGGCGGGTGTGCCGGTAATATTGCCTATAATTTGAAACTTTTGGGTGGTGAGCCGTTGCCGATGGCAACGGTCGGGGAGGACTTTACCCCCTATCGCGACTGGATGCGTCAATGCGCTATTGATGATCGCTATGTCGTTGAGATCCCGAATAGTTATACCGCTCAGGCATTTATTACCACCGACATTGATGATAACCAAATTACTGCCTTTCACCCTGGAGCAATGAGTTTTTCTCAACAAAATCAGGTGACCGATGCCACTGGCGTAAAGCTGGGTATTGTTGCACCGGACGGGCGCGACGGGATGTTACAACACGCAGCGCAATTTGCGGCGGCAAAAATCCCGTTTATTTTCGATCCTGGGCAGGGGTTGCCGATGTTTAACGGTGAAGAGTTACTGCATTTTATCCATCTTGCCAGCTGGGTAGCGGTTAATGACTATGAGGCGCAGCTGCTGCAGGAGCGTACCGGCTATGATCTGCCGACACTGGCGCAGCAGGTAGAGGCGCTGATTGTTACCCGTGGCGGCAGCGGCTCATCCATCTATCTGCAGCAAGAGCGTATTGATATTCCGGTGGTTGCAGCCACCGCGATAAATGATCCCACCGGTTGTGGTGATGCCTATCGCGCCGGTCTGCTCTATGGTATTGAACGTGGTCTTGAGTGGCAAACGACGGGGCGTATCGCTGCCCTGCTGGGAGCAATTAAGATCGCCAGTCACGGCACGCAGAACCATTCGTTTACTTTGGAGAGCTTTAGTTCGCTCTACCAATTTCATTATGGTGTACCTTTTCCTGCATGATCTGCTATTCAGCAGAACGTCAAGGTGGTATCTTAATAACTGTTGTAAGGCTATCAGCAGAACCTGGGAGAGATAAATGGCTGAGACAAAATATCGGTTAGTAACCCGCAGTGACTTCGACGGATTAGTCTGTGCGGTACTGCTTAAGTCGATGAACCTGATAGATGATATTCTCTTTGTTCATCCGAAGGATATGCAGGATGGTAAAATTGCCATCACCGGTCGTGATATCACGACCAATCTGCCTTATGTTAAGGGCGTCTATCTCGCCTTTGATCATCATCTAAGCGAGACCTTGCGTAACGAAAAGGTTGATAATCATATTATCAACCCTGATGCGCCCTCTGCCGCTCGGGTAGTCTATGACTATTACGGCGGCCTTGATCGCTTCCCGGCACGTTGGGACGACATGATGTCTGCGGTTGATAAAGGGGATGCGGCACAGTTTAGCCGCGATGAGATCCTCTATCCTGAAGGTTGGGTGTTAATGAACTTTCTCATGGATGCGCGCACCGGACTTGGCCGTTTCCGTGAGTTTACCGTCTCCAACTATCAGTTAATGATGGACTTAATTGACTACTGCCATAATCATACGATTGATCAAATTATGGCGCTGCCGGATGTGCGAGAGCGGGTTGAGCTCTTTTTTGCCCATGAAGAGAAGGCAAAAGAGCAGATTCAGCGTTGCACCACCGTGTATAAAAACCTGGCGGTACTCGATCTGCGTAAAGAGGAGCCCATTTATGCGGTAAACCGCTTTATGATTTATGCCCTTTTCCCGCAAACAAACATCTCTATCCATGTGATGTGGGGGTTAAAGCAGCAGAACACGGTCTTTGCCGTTGGTAAATCAATTCTTGATCGCAGCTCAAAAACCAATGTTGGCGAGCTCTGCCTGCAATATCATGGCGGTGGTCATATGAATGCGGGTACCTGTCAGATCGCCAATGACGAAGTCGAAAAGGTGCTTGCTGAAATTACCGCCAAGATTAATAGCGACGGTTAACCATTACCCCGAGAATTGGTCATGGTTTTGATGCCCACCGCTTTACGGAGGGTAAGCCGCTTGTTTTAGCGGGGGTGGTTATTGCTAACACCCCCGGTTTGCTTGCCCACTCTGATGGTGATGTTGCCATTCACGCCCTTTGCGATGCCCTGCTGGGCGCCATGGCACTGGGCGATATTGGCAAACACTTTCCTGACAACAGCGCCACCTATCAAAATATCGACAGTCGGATTTTGCTACGTCGGGTGGTTACCCTGCTACATGAGCGGGGCTATCAGTGTGGTAACGCCGATTTGACACTGGTTGCCCAACAACCACGTCTCGCGCCCCACATTGATGCCATGCGCGAAACGCTGGCGGCTGATCTGCAGGTGAGTGTCGCTGTGGTGAATGTTAAGGCAACCACCACGGAAGGGATGGGCTACACCGGGCGCAAAGAGGGGATTGCAGCGCATGCGGTGGTGTTGCTGGTGGCAAGGTCTGCGCAAGCGACTTAAACACGCAGTCAATAACGCTGCAATTTCAAATAGCAGGGCTAGAGTGGTTTAATTCGTTTACTTGCTTTACAATAGCGTCAATATCTTCGGTATGCCACATAAATCATGAATGAATCTACCTATCTGCTCCCTTTTTTGACGTCTGTCGTGGTGACCGCCATTGCCATTCATTTTATTCGTCCCTTTGCGACGCATATTGGTCTTGTCGATGCCCCTTCACAACGTAAGGATCATAGTGGTGAGGTTCCGCTGGTGGGGGGGGTTGCGATGTTTATCGCCTTCTCGATTACCACGCTGCTCTTCTATCCTGATCTGAATGAGATCCGCGAGATGATTCTTGCTCTCTCCATCATTATTACCGTTGGGGTGCTTGATGATCATCACGAAATCTCCGTCAGAGTGCGTTTTCTTTTTCAGATTATCGTAGGAATTATTATGACCGAGATGGCCGGGGTGATGCTTGCCGATCTTGGCGCACTCCTAGGTCCAGCGCAGTCGCTCTCGCTGGGCGGCTGGTCGGCCCCCTTTACCGTACTGGCGATTATCGGGGTGATGAATGCGATGAATATGATTGATGGCATTGATGGTCTTGCGGGAATGATGGCCTTGGTGACACTCACTGCTCTACAGATCCTCTTTCTGCTGGCAGGCAGCGTCTCTTTTATCGCCTTGGTGGTGAGCGGTGCGATTATCGCCTTTCTCTGGTATAACCTCTTCAGTCAACACAAGATCTTTATGGGCGATGCCGGCAGTATGTTCCTTGGGCTGGTCATCGCCTGGACGCTGGTTGCCTCGACACAGGGCGAAGTTCGAATGATGGCACCGGTCACCGCCCTGTGGATATTTGCCGTGCCGTTAGTCGATACCGTGGCGATTATGGTACGGCGCGGCTTAAAGGGGCAGTCCCCTTTTCTTCCCGACCGTGAGCATCTGCACCATCTTTTTTTACGAGCAGGTTTAAGCAGACGCCAGACACTGCTGGTGGTGACCGGCTTTGCGCTATTATTTGCCACCGTAGGGGTGGTTGGCGAGTGGCAGAAGGTGCCTGAATGGATAATGCTGCTGCTCTTTTTAACGCTGTTTTTTACCTATGTTTTTGCCCTCACCCATGCGTGGCGACTGCTTAAACAGATTCGGAAAATTTTTTGATGCTCAGTTATCCCGAGATTGACCCGGTAGCCATTGCCCTTGGGCCGGTGAAAATTCACTGGTATGGGGCGATGTATCTTTTTGGTTTTGCCGCTGCGTGGTGGCTCGGGCGACTGCGTGCAAAACAGTCGCAACAGCGCTCCGCTGGCACGGTTTGGCAGCTGCAGGAGGTGGAAGATCTGATTTTTTACGGTGCCCTTGGTGTAGTGCTGGGGGGGAGGGTCGGCTACATTTTCTTCTATAACTTTTCAGAATTCATAGATAATCCTATGATCTTGCTTAAGATATGGCAGGGAGGCATGTCCTTTCACGGAGGGTTGCTGGGGGTGCTGGTGGCGCTGTGGCTCTTTGCCCGCCAGCGGCAGCGGCGCTATTTTGTGGTCGTTGATTTTGTCGCCCCGCTGGTGCCTCTGGGATTAGCGGCAGGGCGTTTAGGCAACTTTATTAATGCCGAACTCTGGGGGCGTACCACGACACTGCCGTGGGGCATGATTTTTCCCGGCGCCGGGCCGTTGCCGCGCCACCCCTCAATGCTCTATGAGTTTATTCTTGAAGGTGTTGTTCTCTTTCTGCTGCTCTGGCGCTTCTCTGCCAAAGTGCGGCCGGTGATGGCAGTATCGGCGCTGTTTGCCATCGGTTATGCGATCTTTCGTATTCTGGTGGAGTTTGTGCGTGAACCGGACGCCCATATCGGTTATCTCGCGGGTGGCTGGTTAACGCAGGGGATGGTGCTCTCACTACCCCTTCTTGCGGTGGGGATCGTCCTTCTTTTTTTCGCCTACCGCCCTTTTATAAAGCGATAACATAGCTATGGATACCTATCTGCAACTGATGCGTCATGTGCTCGAACATGGCCACGATAAATCAGACCGTACTGGAACTGGAACCCGCAGTGTTTTTGGCTATCAGATGCGCTTTAATTTAGCCGAAGGATTCCCTTTGGTGACGACCAAAAAAGTGCATTTGCGGTCGATTATTCATGAACTTCTCTGGTTTCTGCGTGGCGATACCAATTTGCGCTACCTTCATGAAAATGGGGTGACGATTTGGGATGAGTGGGCGGATGCCGAGGGTAATCTGGGACCGGTTTATGGTTCACAGTGGCGCTCCTGGCCCACTGCCAACGGTGCTCATATTGACCAAATTAGCGAGGTGGTGGCAGCAATTCAAAAAAGTCCCGACTCGCGGCGGCTGATTGTCTCCGCCTGGAATGTCGGTGAGATTAAACAGATGCGGCTCCCCCCCTGTCACGCCTTTTTTCAGTTTTATGTGGCGGACGGTCGACTTTCGTGCCAACTTTATCAACGCAGCGCCGATATTTTTCTTGGGGTACCGTTTAACATCGCCTCCTATGCACTGCTAACCATGATGGTGGCGCAGGTCTGCCATCTTAAATTAGGTGAGTTTATCCATACGCTGGGGGATGCGCATCTCTACAGTAACCATCTGTCACAGGCAGCGCTGCAACTTGGTCGTACCCCCTATGCGCAGCCGCAAATGGTATTAAATCCGGCGATAGATGATCTCTTCGCCTTTACCTATAACGACTTCTCTCTTTTGAACTATCAACATCACCCGGCAATTAAGGCCGTCGTGGCGGTGTAGGGTGGTGTTATCGCTAATTTGGGCGATGGATCAACAGGGTTTGATTGGCGTTGAAAATCGGCTGCCTTGGCATCTGCCGGCTGATATGGCGTGGTTTCGCCAGCATACCCTGGGGAAAACGGTGCTCATGGGGCGTAAAACCTTTGACTCCTTTGGCGGCAAGCCGCTGCCACAGCGTCAGCATCTGGTGGTCAGCAGTAACCCTAATTTTCATATAGATCATCCGGCTGTAGAAGTTTTCCCCGCGCTGGAGCTGGCCCTGAGCCGTGCCACCAGCGAGCCAGAACTGATGGTGATTGGCGGTGCTTCCATCTATCAGCAGCTGTTAAACCGGGCGGACAGACTTTATGTCACTATCGTTAAAGGGCGCTTTAACGGGGATGCGTGGTTTCCCGCCATCGATTGGTCATTATGGCAACTGCTGGAGGAGCGGCAGCAGCTGCCTGATGTCAAGAATAGTTACGGTTGTCATTTTGCGATCTATACCCAAAATCATTGGAAATGATGGAAGGCGGCAAAGTCGCGAATCCCCATGAGCATAGATTAACTATGTGATTGGGGTGAGCGACTGCGGCCAACGAACCAGCATTTTCAAGGATGACGGGTATATACCCGTCATCCTTCTCCCGCGTCACTGAAATAGCGTTAGGTAAACTTTTCTATCGTATTAAGGCGGCTAAAAAAGTATCATGTGCGCTGTTTTTTAGCGCTTCTAAAGGGTGGGGATAAGTATGATTAAGGTGGGCATTGTTGGTGGAACGGGTTATACCGGGGTTGAGTTGCTGCGTTTGCTGGCGCACCACCCGGAGGTTACCTTAGAGGTGATCACCTCCCGCTCTGAAGTGGGTATGAAAGTCTCTGATCTCTTTCCCAATTTGCGTGGTTATGTCGATATCGCCTTTAGCGAGCCCGATGAGAACCGCTTAAAGGGTTGTGATGTGGTCTTTTTCGCCACACCAAACGGTATTGCCATGAAAATGGCGCGGTCACTGCTGGATGCCGGTGTACGGGTGATTGACCTCGCTGCTGATTTTCGCATTAAGGATGTCGCACTATGGCAACAGTGGTACGGCATGGAGCACGCCGCGCCGGAGCTTGTTGCCGAGGCAGTGTATGGGTTACCTGAAATTAACCGTTCACAAATTGCCAAAGCGCGTCTAGTGGCTAACCCGGGTTGCTACCCAACGGCAGTCACGCTGGGCTTTCTGCCGCTGCTAGAGAGCGGCTATGCCGACTCCGAACGCCTGATCGCCGATGCTAAGTCAGGGGTGTCGGGGGCAGGACGGGGGGCGTCAGTAGGTACCCTTTATAGTGAAGTGGATGGTAGTTTCAAAGCTTACGCAGTCGCTGGTCATCGCCATCTTCCCGAGATTCGGCAAACCTTGGGGTTGATTACCCCCAATGTCGAGAGTGTCGGTTTAACCTTTGTCCCGCATTTAACCCCGATGGTTCGCGGTATTCATGCCACACTCTATGCCGAGGTTAGCGACGATCTGGTCGATCTGCAACGCCTCTACAAAGAGCGTTATCTGAACGAACCCTTTGTGGATATTTTACCGGTGGGCAGCCACCCTGAAACACGCACCGTGCGTGGCAGCAACCATTGTCGTATTGCTATGCATCGCCCGCAACGCGGACGTACTGTGGTTATTTTGTCGGTCATTGATAATTTGGTAAAGGGTGCCGCCGGTCAAGCCGTGCAGAACATGAATATTATGTTTGGTTTTGCAGAGCGTACCGCGATTGATATGGTGCCGTTATTACCGTAGTTTTTTCCAGGGGATTGGGGATGTTTGCAAAACAGAAGAAAGGCGCAGCACGGGTAAAGGTGGATACCATTATCGGTGCTAAAGGCCGTATTGAAGGTGATCTCCACTTTGGTGGTGGATTGCATCTCGATGGAACGATTCATGGTCGGGTGATTGCCGAGTCGCTTGAGGCAGCGCTAAGCGTTAGCGAGCAGGGGCGTATTGTCGGTGAGGTACAGGTTGCCCATATTATCCTTAATGGCCAAGTTGAAGGGGATGTTTACGCTTCGGCGCATATTGAGCTGGGTGAAAAGGCTTTTATTGCCGGCAATGTCTATTATGGTCTAATTGAGATGGCGTTGGGCGCCCAGGTCAATGGCAGTTTAATTCATCTGCAGGAGAGTGACGCCCCGGCACTGCTGGCTATCGGTAATAACCAAGAGAAAAGGTCAGAAATTCCTTGAAAAAATGGCCGTAAACACAGATACTTTATGCGTGTGAAGGTGGGGCAGCGTGGTTTGGGCTCCGTTAATGATCGTTTTTGGCGATCCAGTTAAATTCAGCTTTAGGAGATTTTTATGAGCGATAGTTCCCCCCTGGTCTTTTCTGATAGTGCGGCCAACAAGGTCAAATCATTAATTGCTGAAGAGGGTAATGACAACCTTAAACTGCGTGTTTATGTCACCGGTGGCGGTTGTTCCGGCTTTCAGTACGGTTTTACCTTTGATGAAGCGGTGAACGAAGGTGATACCGAGGTCGTTAAAAATGGTGTCACGCTGTTAATCGACCCGATGAGTTTTCAATATATGGTTGGCGCTGAAATTGATTACAAAGAGGACATTAGCGGCGCACAATTTGTTATTCGTAACCCCAATGCCTCTACAAGCTGTGGTTGCGGCTCCTCCTTCGCCCCCTAGGTTATCGCTGAGGGAGAGCGCTTTTGCCTCTCCCTCAACCTACCGCACTTGACAGGTCACGTCTCACTACCCCCTCTGCAACGCGACGCCATCATTGCCTGTCTGCCACAGGCTGTGGCTGATAAAGTTCCAGTTATTCTCGTTAAGGCGACAACCCTATCAACTAACGCAGATCTACTTGAGGCGGTTCGTAGCGGTAGCGTCGATCAGCCGACACTGCTTTGTGCCGACAGCCAGAGTGCCGGGCGGGGCAGGCGTAACACACCCTGGGTCTCACCGGCAAATGCCAATATCTACCTCTCCCTAAGCTGGCCTCTGCCCGTAATTTGGCGTCAACAACCTGGAACTTTAAGTTTGGCGGTCGGTATTGCTGTGGGACGCCTGTTGCAGCAGTACAAGGTCGCGGGTTGGGGGATAAAGTGGCCCAACGATCTCTGGGTTAACGGAAAAAAGATAGCCGGAATCTTAATCGAACTTGCTACTGACCGCCTGCAGCAGAGGTGGGCAGTGATTGGCATTGGTCTTAATGTTCAGCTTGCGGCGTGGCAAGGGGAGGCGATTGACCAGCCCTGGACAGATCTGCAGCGTCAACTCCCCGGATTACCGCTAAACCGACCGCAGCTGATTGCCGAACTCTTAACGCATTTAGTGGCAGTGCTGGCGCTTTGCCAACAACAGGGATTTGCTGCGCTGTTACCCGAGTGGCAAAGCGCTGATCTGCTCTGTCACCGTGAGATTTTGCTCTTTACGGAAGTGCAACCGCATCCGCGACAGGGGAGGGCCGAGGGGATTGCCCCTGATGGTGCACTGTTAGTTAAGTTTGTCGGAGATAGCGTGGCAACCGCAATTTACAGCGGCTCTGTCCGCCCCCTGGCAGACCGTTAATGCAACCACTGCTGTTTGTCGATCTGGGCAGTAGCCGATTGAAGTGGCAGTGGTGGTCGGGGGTGACTGATGCGGCGCAGCTGCTGGCAAGCGGTGCTGCCGCCCATGCAGCGCAGTTGCCGGCACTGCTGCTGTCACATTTAACAGGCACACCTTTACCACCGCAAATTGTCGCTATCTCGGTCGCCGCAGAGCCGATCCGCAATCAGTTTATCACCGCAATTACCGCCCGTTTCGGGGTTGAGATCGTTTGGTTGTCGAGCCAGCGAGAAGCGTTGGGGATCACCAATGGATACGATAACGCTGCCCAGTTAGGTGTCGATCGCTGGATGGCTCTGTTGGGGGCGGCAAGGCAAACCCCCCCGCCCCTGATAATTGCTGATTTGGGTAGTGCGTTAACGCTGGATGCCCTTGATGCTCATGGTCAGCATCATCCGGGGCTGATTGCCCCGGGGTTAAACGCTATCGCCACGGCGTTAACCGCACTGCATCCGCGACTGCGAGCAACATCAGCTGACGATCCCTTAACCGAAACTCGGGTGCGACACACCGGCGCGGCGGTCATGTTGGGGCAACAGCTAATGCTCGCCGGTGCAGTGGCTGCTGGCGCCCGCTGGTTACGTCAACGGTTAGCAGTTGGCAGACAACCGCTACCGCTGCTGCTTTGCGGCGGTGATGCGGCGTTGATCATGCCGCTGCTGTTGCCACAGTTAAGCGGCGATGAGTTTATTGTCGAGTTACAGGGTGATCTCATTTTTACCGGGATGCGCCAACAGTTTAGTAAAAGTGCCCAATGAGAGCCGCGTTACTCGTCATTCTGCTGCTCAATCTGCTGCTAATTCTGGTTAACTTTTACCTGCCCGCTACCGCAATACCTGTAGCGCTTAGCAACCTCATCTATCCTTCCCCAACGCACCGCAATCCGCAGGGGGAGATCTACTTATTGACAGAGTTATCACAGCCGCCGCTAGCCCGCGCCAAGAGTGACGCACAGATGCAGGAGATTGCTGCAGATCTCCCTCTGATTGCTGACGCGGTGGTCACTAGCATCTCACTACCCCCGAGTGCCGAGGCGCAGAGGATGCCTGAGACACCGCTCAAACCAACAACCCCTATAGCAGTTTCAGCACCCCCCGATACCCACTGTTATCGCCTTATCGGACGCTGGGATAAAACGGCTTTGGCAACACTGCGGGAAAATTTACAGCAGCGGCACTTAACGCTACTAAATGAGGGGGTTGAGAGTCTTAGTGTGCCGCGCTTCTGGGTCTATATCCGCTATGACTCAGCAAGGCTACGCGAAGAGTTGATAGCCCGCCTGAAACAGGCAGCTATCGACGACTATTATGTGATACGCAATAGTGAGACGACCGGCACCCTCTCTTTGGGACTCTTCTCACAGCAAGCGAGTGCCGAGACGATTAACCGCCGGGTGAAGGCGATAGCCAAACTGCCGCAGCTACCGGAAATTGAGGCGACCAGCCGCATGGTCGAACATCAGTGGCTGTTAATCCATGACCCCTCAGCAGCGCCAAAGCTGCTGGTCGATTTTGCTTTAGGCAAGGGTAATCGTTACGAGTCAGCCCTATGCTCCTTGGAACAGCAACAACAATAGTGCGCCGTGAACAGGGTAAATATGGTACATTGCTAGAGTTGCAGAACTGTATTGACTACCCTGCACGACTACTGATGACTAGCTGTTACCGAGCGACACCGACAAAAGATGGAAGATATTAATACATACAATGACTTAACCAGCACAGTTCGCCATTTCGATCGGGCGATACGCTGGATTATCAAAATTCAGGATCGCCTCGGCGCCCGCATTAAAGTCACGATATACATCGGACTGGTCTTTCTTGTGCTGATTGGTGTATCGATATTTTTTATGCTCTACACAATGGCGACGCAGGTGACCCTGATCTCCCAAGCGGTACACGGCATGAATGAGTCGTTTATCGTGGTGACCGAGCGAATGCAGCAAATCGATGCGGTGATGCTGCGCATGGAACAAAATGT
Source organism: Gammaproteobacteria bacterium (assembly GCA_015231435.1). Classification (GTDB taxonomy): domain Bacteria; phylum Pseudomonadota; class Gammaproteobacteria; order Thiohalomonadales; family Thiohalomonadaceae; genus JADFYS01. The sequence goes on along the minus strand of JADGBN010000018.1, from coordinate 10,356 downwards.
CGCCTATTTGCCACAAATCGGGCGAGAGATGCCGGTAATGGATGGCGAGATGCGTGAGATAACCGAGCGAGTTGAGTCAATTCGTCAGGAGCTGTCCACCATTACCAACGAACTTGCCAGTCTGCGGCAGCAGAGCGACACCATGAGCGTGACGGCACAAAATATGGATCAAAGCGTACAGCAGATGAATCGTGAGGTCGCGAGAATGGCGCAGCCAGCTCGCAGTGTTAACAAGATATTCCCCTTTCCTTAATCGAGGCAGCGCCATGTTAAGCGAAGAAGAGCAGTTAAAGCTCACCAAACAGCTAACCACGACAGTGGTGCGTCTGGAGGTGATGGCCGAGCGTCACCAGGGCGAACATCTTTACCATATTCGCCGCACCAACTTTATGGTGCGCATGGTATCGCTCTTTTTAGCGTTGCTGGCGGTGGTGAATATCTACTATCTCACCCACTTCTCAACCCATATGTTCTCTATTGTCGATACCATTCAGGCGCTAGATAAACAGGTGGTAACTGTCTCCTCCAACATGATTGGCATTACCGATACGATGATTAATATCGATAACTATATGAGTTCAATGGGTGTGATTAGCCATGCAACCATTAGCCTCTCGGGCAGTATGATTGAAGTCGGCAAAGCGATGCAGGGAATTACCGGTTCCATGACCAGTGTTAGCCATGAGATGAATTTGGTTAATCAATCGATGGATCGTGTTAACCTTAACTTTTACAATATGCGGCAATCGGTTGATATTATGAGTGTTAATGTTCGCCAGTTTGCCAAGCCGATGGGTATGATGAACAATATGCTGCCGTAATAGGGCGCGTGCTTTAAGCTGTTTTGCCTGACTTGCCGTTGTCGCACAGAACGGCATCTACCTTCTGACTGACTTTCGTTAGCCACTTCTCCAGCAATCCCTACCCGCACGCTTGGCACGATACAAGGCGGCATCGGCGCGCGCCATGATGGTTTCATAGTGGCCGTCCTCTTGTTGTAACAGCGCAATGCCAATACTGACGGTGTAGTGAATTTCCCCTTCAGGGTGGTCGATCCGTTGCGCCCGAATGGCGGTAAGAATACGCTCAGCCGTCTCTGACGCCCCCTGCAGATCAGTTTCTGGCAGCAGCGCGACAAACTCTTCACCACCAAGGCGGGCGAAGAGATCGGAGGCACGCAGCAGTGAGGTGGTGGTTTGGGTGAAGTTACAGAGAACCTCATCACCATAGCTATGACCCCAGGCGTCGTTAATCTTCTTGAAGTGGTCAAGATCAAACATTAGCAGTGAAAAGGGCTGGCCTTTTCGCTGTGCCCGCAAAAAATCGTTCTGCAACCGCTTGGTAAAGTGGCGTCTGTTAGCCGCGCCGGTTAAATGGTCGGTATCGACCAGCTGTTGCAGTCGTTGGTTAACCTCCACCAGTTCATTAGTGCGATTGATCACCTGTTCTTCGAGGCTTTTGTTAAGCATCCGCAGATCTGCCTCATGCGCGTTGCGCTCTTCATCCAGCCTTCTTAGCATGCGGTTAAAGTTAATTTCCAGCTGCGTCAATTCGTTGGCGTGCGGCTGCTTAAAATCGATGCGGTTGTTGTGCAACGAATCGAGATCGATGCCATTCACCGCCGCAGTCAACTGCCGCAGCGGCTTACCGAGTCGCCGCCGAAAGATGACGATAAAGAGTAGTGTTAGTACGATACTTTTAATTAACGCGCTAATGACAATCATCTGGAAGCCAACTTTCAGACGGTTAATAACCACCGCTTCGGCAGCAAAAAAGGTCGCTTCAGCAAGAAAGATATCCTCGCCGGCGAAGTGGTATGCGATTTTAAAGTGGTGGCGAATGGATGTCTCATGGAGGTTGACAAGGTTACCCTGCTCCCCCAGCGGCATCACCTCTCCGGAGGCGGTAACCAGATGAATACCAGAAATATTGGGCAGATCAAGAATACCCTGCTGAATTGCCTGCAACTGTTCGGTATTTAACTCCCACAGGGCGGTGGAGAGTGCCGGATAGAAGGTGCGTTCAGCCTTTTGCAACTCCTCTTTAACCATATCACGCGTATATTGATACTCAATGCCGACCTGCACCAAGGTCACCAAAAAGGTAATGACAAAATAGCTTGAGAGTACTGCTTTAAGCAGTTGCCAAGAGAGCAGTTCACCATCTTTGTTCATTGATGTAAAACGAAATACTCTTCGATGTAGTGACGATAGATAGCATCGTAGTGACCATTTTGGCGAATATGGGCCAGCCCCCGATCGAAATCATCGCGTATGCTCGCATCAATAAAGGCGGTCTTGTAGGGGGTTGGTGCAAACAGATTAAACGCCTCGTACTCGGCAGCAGCGGTCACTTTGCCCTCTGCCAGGAGTTTTTCGCGGTAGTAACGAAAAATACTCTCATCCATGACCGCGACATCAATTCGTCCCAACAGCAGCATTAGGGTTTGTGTCTCCTGATTGGCAATCTCCTTGTATTGCGGATTGCTATTAACGACCTCACCAAACGCCTCGCCAAGATATTTATGGGCGTACTGAAAGGCAGTTACCGCCTTATCGCCGAGATCGGTCACACTATTTAGCTGATAGTGGCGCGATTTCAGGGTAAAGGCGTAGTTGTGATACTGCATGAAATCTGCGGAGTAGTTGGCGGTAAGCCCTGAGTCCTCCTTAATAATTGCTGTACCAGCGACACGTCTTTCGGCAAAAAGCTCAAAACCCCGGCCAATCGGCACATAGACGGGTTGGATAGTATGTCCGGAAAATGCCAATGCAGAGCGGACAATATCGACCACAATCCCCTCACCACTCTCAAAAACATAGGGCGGGGTATACTGCGAGAAGATGATTTTCAACTCCTGAGCGCTAACCATGTTTCCTGACAGTGAGAGCAGTAGTAACAAGAGTCCAAAAAGAGGGCGCACCCTGACGATTCTCTTAATGATAAGATAACTCCCTAATAGTGGGTTCGATAAAAAGGGTGATTATAATAGCGTAAATCGACTATAGCGACTATACCGCCCGATGTTCTGGTATGACCCTCCAGCGTCCGCTTAATATTAGGGATGGGTGCAGATAAGTTGACACCCTTAGTTAACCAAGGAACAAAGATGGGCCATTACCAAAAAAGTCAAGAGATCTCTCCCGAGACCCGCGATGAGGCGTTGGCTGTTGCCAATGCTACCCAACGTCCGGGGCAGACGCGGGAACAGACCCGCCTCATTGCCCAAGGCATCGAAAAGGGGATTGCTCAATACAAAAAACAGCAGAAGGTGAAAGCGCGCGAACTCGATAAACGACTGAAATCAGTGCGACAGCAGGCTCAGCGTGGAAACTCAGAGAACGATGAACACGACAGTGAGGCACAGCCTCAGGTGATTTACAAATTCGCTCGGCTCCCTTGGATGCTACTGTTACTCTCTTGGTTGGGGGGTGGCGTGGTTATTTATCTTCTGTTGTAGCGTGTTCTCCCGCGTTTTCAATAATGACGGGGGATAGCAGTTGTTTATTGCAATCGCAATATGGGCGACAATAGCGCCAGTGAAAAGGGTTAATCGCAACGGTACTTAGCGGTTGTTGCAAGCGGTCGTTTGTCTGTCTCTGCGTGTTTTAAATAGTCAGGATATTATGTTTATAAAAATCAATAGGGTAGCGTTTGTATGCTAATGATGATCGATAATTATGACTCCTTTACCTACAACCTTGTGCAGTACTTTGCCGAGTTAGGGGTCGAGGTGGTGGTGCATCGCAATGATCAGATCACCGTTGAGCAGATAGCCGCTGCAGCACCGGACTATCTGGTGATTTCGCCGGGACCCTGCACCCCCAATGAGGCGGGGGTATCGATTGCTGCGATTACCGCATTTGCTGGTAAGATACCCATTCTTGGTGTATGCCTTGGGCATCAGGCGTTAGGACAAGCCTTTGGCGGGCGCATCGTTCATGCCAAAGCAATAATGCATGGCAAAACGTCACTGGTACATCACCATGGCAGAGGCCTATTTACCGATATTAAACAACCCTTTACCGCAACGCGGTATCACTCCTTGGTGATTGAACAGGCAACCTTGCCGGATGTTCTGGAGATAACCGCATGGACTGTATCTGAGTCTGGTGAGTGTGATGAGATTATGGCAGTACGCCATACCTCACTGCCGCTGGTCGGTGTGCAGTTTCATCCCGAGTCAATTTTGACCGAGTTTGGTCACACCCTGTTAAAAAATTTTTTACAGCAACACTTTTAGGGAGCAAGTTTATGGAGATGACGACAGCAATTCGTACCGTGAGTGAGCGTCGCAATTTAACCGGCGATGAGATGCGTGCGGTGATGAGAATCATCATGAGCGGTGAGGCAACCTCGGCCCAAATAGGTGGGTTTTTAATTGCCCTGCGGATGAAGGGTGAGACGGTCGAGGAGATTGCCGCAGCCACCACGGTGATGCGCGAATTGGCCACCCCAGTAACGGTAGCGGGTGACTATCTGGTCGATACCTGTGGCACGGGTGGTGATGGTGCCCATACCTTTAATATCTCCACTACCTCAGCCTTTATCGTCGCTGCTGCCGGTGGGCGGGTATGTAAGCATGGCAACCGTTCGGTCTCCTCTACTTCAGGCAGTGCGGATCTGCTGGAGCGCGCTGGGGTTAATCTTAACCTGACTCCAGAGCAGATAGCACACTCAATAGACAGCATCGGTGTCGGCTTTATTTTTGCGCCGAATCATCATGGTGCAATGAAACATGCGATTGGCCCACGACGTGAGATGGGGGTGCGTACCATATTTAATCTTCTTGGCCCGCTAACTAACCCTGCTGGCGCTACCAATCAGCTTATCGGTGTTTTTGACAGCACCTTGGTTGAGCCACTGGCTCGGGTGTTGCTACAACTGGGCAGTCGTCATGTGATGGTGGTACATGCAGAGGATGGTCTTGACGAAATATCGATTGCCTCGCCCACCTGTGTTGGCGAACTTAAGTCGGGGGCGGTAATTAACTACAAGATTACCCCTGAGCAGTTTGGTCTGAAAACAGGGTCAATTGCCGATATTACCGTTGACAGTGTCGATGCTTCACTGGCGATGGTTAACGCTGTTCTGGCAGGGGAGCACGGCGCAGCGCGGGATATTGTGCTAATGAATGCTGGCGCAGCCATCTATGTGGCAGGACTTTGCACTAATTTGAGTGAAGGGATTGAACGTGCCAAGCGGGTTATTGATAATGGCGCTGCGGCAACGGTGATGGCTGAGTTAGTGAGCTTAAGTCAGAGCTATGCTGCATGAGTCACCCCGCTATCCCCGATATTCTGGCGAAAATCCTTACCCGTAAAGCCGCAGAGATCGCCGAGCGTCGCGAGTTACGACCTTTAAGCGGCATCGAACGGGCGTTGGCATTCTCGCCCCCCGCGTTACGCGGTTTTATTAAGGCTATCGAACAGCCTCTCTCCAGAGGTGAAGCGGCGGTGATTGCCGAGATTAAAAAAGCCTCTCCCAGTCGCGGTGTTATTCGTGATCCCTTTGATCCAGCGGCGATTGCCCAAAGTTATCAGGCGGGTGGCGCTACCTGCCTTTCGGTACTAACCGATGTCGATTTTTTTCAAGGCAGTGATCTCTATTTACAACAGGTGCGTGCCGCCTGTGATCTGCCGCTACTGCGTAAGGAGTTTATTATTGATCCTTACCAAATCTACGAGGCGCGCCTGCTCGGTGCCGATGCCATTTTACTTATTATGGCGGCACTCTCGGACGCCCAGTTACAGACGCTTGTTGAGGTTGCCCGCTCGCTTGATCTCGATATTCTTGTCGAGGTACATGACCATACAGAGCTGCAACGCCTACTGCCGCTGAACCTCCCTTTGGTCGGTATTAATAATCGCGATCTGCGTACCTTTGCCACGCGCTTGCAGACCACCATCGATCTGTTGGAGTTAATTCCCGCCGATCGGATAGTCGTCACTGAGAGCGGTATTCTTAGCCGCGCTGATGTCGCCCTAATGCGACAGCATCAGGTGAACACCTTTTTGGTTGGTGAAGCGTTTATGCGTCAGGCCGATCCAGGTCTTGCGTTACAACAGCTTTTTCACCTGTAAAACCTAATCTTATGCGCATTTTTCACACCGAAGCACCGGTGGCGGATCGTAATGACTTCTCTACAATTAAAGCGCTAACCCCCTATTTATGGAACTACCGTGGGCGCGCGGGGTTGGCACTGCTATTTTTAATCCTCTCCAAGGCGGCGATTGTCGGTGTCCCACTGATCATGAAGGAGATTGTTGACTATCTTGATAAGGGGGGTAGCGACCAACTTGTGCTGCCGCTTTTTCTGTTGGCAGCTTACGGCCTATTACGACTTTTCGGCTCCCTCTTCAATGAGTTGCGCGATGTTGTCTTTGCCAGGGTGCGCCACGGAACCATGAAGCAGCTGTCGCTGCGTACCCTTGATCAACTTCACCGCCTTTCGTTGCGCTACCATCTTGAGCGTAAAACCGGCGCCCTGGCGCGGGATATGGATCGTGGCACCCGCAGCGCCTCCTCTTTGCTGAACTTTATGCTCTTTAACATTCTGCCGACAATGGTTGAGCTGTTGCTGGTGACCATTATTATGTTTAATCAATATACGCCGTGGTTTGCCTATATCACCATGGCGATTGTCGCCGTTTATGTGGTGACCACCTTCAAAATTACCGAGTGGCGTATGCAGTATCGTCACCGTATGAATGCCAAAGATTCTGAAGCGAACTCCATTGCCATTGATAGCCTGATAAATTACGAAACGGTTAAATACTTTAATAACGAAAACTATGAACAGCAGCGCTACGCCCGAGTCCTGAATGAGTGGGAGGATGTCGCCGTTTTAAGTCAAACGACCATGTCAGGGCTGAATATTGCGCAGGGGGCGCTGATCGCTCTAGGGGTGACGCTTATTATGGTACTCGCTGCCAATGGCGTACTTGCCGGCGAGATGAGTCTTGGGGATTTGGTGCTGGTTAACGCCCTGATCCTTCAGGTTTTTATTCCGTTAAACTTTTTGGGTGTGGTCTATAGTCAGGTAAAACATGCGCTCTCAGATATGGCGCAGATGTTTCAACTGCTGCACGAAAGGGCCGAGATTGAGAACGCTGCCGATGCCCAGCGGCTGGAGATTGGCACGGCGGAAATTGTCTTTGCTAACGTTCACTTTCACTATCAGCCTGAACGTCCGATCATTAAAGGGGTTAGTTTCACGGTTCCTGCACGCCATAAGGTGGCGGTGGTCGGCCATAGTGGCTCAGGTAAATCGACGCTGGCACGACTACTCTACCGTTTTTATGATATTCAGCAGGGGACAATTAGCATAAACGGGCAGGCAATTCACCAGGTGACGCAGGAGAGCCTGCGTTGTGCGATTGGTATTGTGCCACAGGATACCGTACTGTTTAACGATACGATTGAATACAACATCGCTTATGGTCATCCGGGCGCCAGCGAGGCGGAGATTGTCGCCGCCGCCAGCGCCGCCGATATTCATGAGTTTATTGTCTCCTTACCAAATGGCTACGCCACGCTTGTGGGAGAGCGGGGGCTAAAGCTCTCTGGCGGTGAGAAACAGCGGATCTCCATTGCCCGGGCGATTCTTAAAAACCCGCGAATTCTTATTTTTGATGAGGCAACATCCTCCCTCGATTCACGCTCGGAGCAGAGTATTTTGCGATCCCTGCAACAGCTGGCGAGTAACCACTCAACGCTGGTCATTGCACATCGTTTAAGCACAATTGTCGATGCGGACGAGATTTTGGTGATGGCGCAGGGGGAGATCATTGAGCGAGGCAACCACCAGCAGTTGCTGGCGGTGAATGGTCACTATGCCGAGATGTGGCGTCTGCAGCAGCAGGCAGAAGAGGAGTCAGAGGCGCTTAATGAGAGTCTGGTGCCGGGTTAAAACGGCATTCCTGGCGGCATCCGCCCCTTAAACTGCTGCATCATTTTCTGCATTCCGCCCTTGCCCTGCACCTTTTTAACCATCTTTTGCATCTGCGTAAACTGCTTTAGCATGCGGTTTAGATCCTGAATTTGCGTACCTGAGCCGTTAGCAATACGAATTTTTCGTGAGCCTTTTATAATCAGCGGGTGCCGCCGCTCATGCGGGGTCATGGAGTTAATCATCGCCTCAATCTGGGTTAGCTGCCGATCATTGACCTGACTCTTTGCGGCGGCGGGTAGTTTCGCCACCCCCGGAAGTTTCTCCAGCAGTGAGGCAATCCCCCCCATATTGGTGATCTGCTGCAACTGATCGCGAAAATCCTCTAAATCAAAGCTCTTGCCCTTGCCGAGCTTTTTCGCGAGCTTGTCAGCCTTCTCTTGATCGACCTTGCGGGTCACCTCCTCAACCAGGGTTAACACATCCCCTTTATCAAGAATACGCGAGGCGATACGGTCGGGATGAAATGGCTCTAGTGCATCGGTCTTTTCACCCATACCAATAAACTTAATCGGTTTACCGGTGATCTGGCGTACCGAGAGCGCCGCACCACCACGCGCATCACCGTCACTTTTGGTAAGGATGACGCCGGTCAGTGGCAACGCCTCGCCAAAGGCGCGGGCAGTATTTGCCGCATCCTGACCGCTCATGCTGTCCACCACAAAGAGGGTTTCCACCGGTTTGACGGCAGCATGCAGCGCCTGAATTTCCGCCATCATCTCACTGTCAATATGCAGACGTCCCGCAGTATCGATAATGACCACATCAATAAATTTTTTCCGCGCATAAGCGACTGCCGCTGTGGCGATGGCAACCGGCTGTTGCTGATTGTCGCTGGGGAAGAACTCGACCCCTACCTCATGGGCGAGTTTTTGCAGCTGTGCAATCGCCGCAGGGCGGTAAACGTCGGCACTCACCAAAAGCACACTCTTTTTTTGGCGTTCGCGCAGCAGACGGGCGAGTTTGGCAACCGAAGTGGTCTTCCCCGCGCCCTGCAGGCCGGCGACAAGAATCGCTGCCGGTGGCGTCGTTTGCAGGTTAAGCGTGCTATTGCTTGCCCCCATGAGGGTGACCAGCTCTTCATAGACTATTTTGACTAAAACCTGACCGGGGGTCAGGCTTTGCAACACCTCTTGGCCTACTGCCCGTGCCTCAACGTGACTGATAAAGCTCTTAACCACCGGCAGTGCGACATCGGCTTCCAGGAGTGCCATGCGAATTTCACGCATACTCCCTTTAATATTCTCTTCAGTCAGACGACCAGAGCCGCGCAGCGTGTGCAGCGTGCTGCTTAAACGTTCGGTTAATTTTTCAAACATGGGGTGTCACTTCTTCTGTTGCGTAAAGTTAATGGGCAGGTTGTGGGGCGTGGCAAACCTCAATGAGATCGCCGTCACGCAGATAGTTGAGTTGGCGCGAGGGGATAAGTTGATCACACTCTTGACGAATATCCTCCTCTTCACCGGGTTTGGCATGGGTGAGATAAACCTTTGTCTGCTGATGCTGTAATTTAGCGAAATCTTCAGCGAGTGTGGTAGGGCAGTAGTGGCGTGCCTTGGCACAGAGCAGCGCTTCACGGTTGGAGAAGGCGGTCTCAATAAACAGCACATCCAGTGAGGGGAGGGCGTTAAGACGGTTCCAGAGTTGATCCGTTGTCGTGGTATCGCCGGAAAAGGCGAAGCTCCCTGCAGCGTCACGAATAATATAGGCCACGGTGGGGACAATATGGTTAACCGGGACGGTCTCAATGGTCAGTCCAGCGACATGCAGTCTCTCTTCGGGAGAGAAGGGGGCAAAACGCATTACCGCTGCATCAGGGTGGGGCAGAATGGCAAAATCGGGCCAAATAACCCAGTTAAATACATGGTTTTTTAGCGCCTCAATCGTTTCAGCGATTGCATGAATGACAATCGGGACGGTGAGGGTATCAAAAATAGAGTCAATAAGCAGGGGGATCGCATGAACATGATCGTGGTGTGAATGGGTAAGAAAGATATGTTCAATACGAGTCATCTCGGCAATCGAGAGTTCACCCACGCCACTGCCGGCATCGACAAGAATAGTGTCGTTAATTAAGTAGGAGGTGGTATGTCTCCCCTTGCTGATACCGCCGCTACAGCCAAGTACACGAATCTTCATATTGGATGAAATTCCGTCAGGGGATGAGATAAAAATAGCTTTCTGTTAGGTACCATGCGCTCGGTCTGTTCAAAATAGGGTTAGTAGCTCTTTACCGTAATGTTTAACCAGAGTTGATGCGTAGGGTAGGCACTACCGTTATACCCGTCATCCTTGAAAACGGTGGTTCGTTGGCTGCAGTCGCTCACCCCAATCACATAGTTAATCTATGCTCATGGGGATTCGCGACTTTGCCGCCTTCCATCATTTCCAATGATTTTGGGTAT
>JADGBN010000189.1 GCA_015231435.1 Gammaproteobacteria bacterium | reverse complement strand
TTGCTGATATCAGCGAAGAGCGCTGCGATGTGGCCATGTTTGGTATTGGCATCACCCCTCAGCGTCAGGAGAAACTACGTTTTACCCAGCCCCATCTTGCCAGTGATATTTATGCCATTACCACCCGCAGCAATCAGCGCATTCAGAGCTGGGATGATATTGACCGCCCGGGCAGCGTGGTTGCCGTCGCCAAGGGGACACTGCACGAGTCGGTGATGCGTCAGAAACTGAAAGCGGCGGAACTACGGGTGCTCGAATCCCCCCACGCCCGCGAACAGGAGGTCGAATCGGGACGTGCCGATCTGTTCATGACGGACTTCCCCTTCAGTCGGCGGATGCTGGAGACCACCGACTGGGCGCGTCTGGTCGCACCCAATACCACCTACCATATCACCCCCTATGCCTATGCAATGTTGCCAGGCGATGACCTCTGGCATCAGCGTTTGGAGCGCTTTGTCGCCGATGTCAAGCGTGATGGGCGTCTTATGACTGCCGCACGCCGCCACCAGCTTGATCCTATTGTTGTAACCAAATAGTCCTCAGGCAATGTCCTCCCCGGCATCGGCTGCCCGCACTGCGGGCCGCCGCCACAAGATAACCCGCCACTCTATCTATCTGCTGATTGGCCTACAGATTTTGCTGGCACTGGTCGTCACTATCGGAACCCTTTCGTACCTGCGCGAAATACGCAGTCAGGCCCTAGAGACGCGCCTAAACCAGATGGTCACCAGTCTGCGCAGTGTCGAGGAGCATCTCACCCAGACCCTCTATCTTGTCGGACTGACCCTTGCCAACCTTCCCGATCTAAGCGGCTACCAGCCCGGAGAGTCGCCACAACAGGTGCAGGCGAATCTGGAGAAGATCCAGCGCCAGATGCCGGTTCTGCGCTCCCTCTCCTTTGCCGACAGTGAGGGGCATGTACTGGCAAGCTCCGTTGCCGCCAATGTCGGCAAAACGTTTAATCCCGATCTGTTATTGCCGGTTGTTCCCGTTGAACGCACCCATTTGTTGCGGATCGGTGCGCCATGGCAGGGAAGGGATCTCTTCGATGGCAAGCCAGTACGCGCCGAAGCGCCCTCTCACACCCCTGGCGGAACTTTCTTTCCTGTTATGCTAAGTCTGCCTGGTAAGACGACAATCATCGCCCTCGCCTCCATTAACAGCGACTACTTTCTTAACCGGATCTTCAATAACCTTGAGATGAGCCAGCTGCATCTCTCAATTTTTGACTACAACGCAAACCTGCTCTTCAGTAATGACCCCATGATGGGCACTGAAGCACTCAATCTCGGTGATGAACATCTGGAGGAGATTAAACGGCTTGAAATAGGCCAGGAGAGGGCTGGAGAGGCGCACGGTCAGGCCGCCCTGACCGCCTTTCGCACCTCGCGCATCTATCCGCTCTTCGTCGTCGGCCACACCCTGCATGCTTCAATCCTCGCTACGCTGGAGGCGACAACCACCACCATTATTACCCGCGTCGCCACCGCACTGCTCATCACCCTGCTACTCACCGGATTTCTGACCAAACGTCTGGCAAACGCCTATGACAAAGAGGCACGCCTGCGTGAGGCGCAACAGCTGGCAGCCAGCGTCTTCAAATACAGCAACAACGGTATCGTCATAACCGATGCCGAGACCCGCATTCTCTCCGTCAACCCAGCATTTGAGCGCATTAGCGGCTATCGCAGCCCTGAGGTGATCGGTCAGACACCCCGTCTGCTCGCCTCTGGTAAACACCCCAAGGCGTTCTATACCCAGATGTGGAGCTCACTGGGCGAAAAGGGCGAGTGGCAGGGAGAGATTATTAATCGTCGCAAAGATGGCAACACCCTGACAGAGTGGCTCACCATCGTCCGTATGCAGAGTGAGCACCAGGAACTGGTCGGCTATTTCGCTATTTTTAATGACCTCTCAGAGCTGCGCAACAGCGAACAGATTATCCGTCAGCTCTATACCGCCGTTGAACAGAGCCCGAGCAGTATTATCATCACCTCCCTTGATCCGGTGATTGAGTATGTCACTCCCAGCTTCTCCCGGGTGACCGGCTACTCCCCCGAGGAGGTTATCGGCAACAACCCCCGCGTGCTGCAATCCAAGCTGACGCCCACGGCGACCTATCAGGCGATGTGGGATACCCTAGCCACTGGCGAGTGCTGGGAGGGGGAATTTATCAATCGCCGCAAGGATGGCACAATCTACCATGAGCAGGCGCTTATCTCCCCCATTAAGAGCGCAACCGGAGAGATTATCCGCTACCTTGCCATCAAAAACGACATCACCGAGCGCAAAGCGCTTGAACAGCGCCTTCTCGATGCAAAGGAGGCGGCGGAGTCCTCCAGCCGTGCCAAGTCGGAGTTCCTAGCCAATATGAGCCACGAAATTCGCACCCCGCTGAACGCCATTATAGGCATGACGCAACTGGTGCTTGACAGCCCCCTTAGCGACGAGCAGCGCAGCCAGCTCACCAAAGCACAGCACGCTGCTGTCGGCCTGCTCGGCATTCTTAACGATATTCTCGACTTCTCGAAAATTGAGGCGGGTAAACTTGCCTTTGAGGCGATCCCTTTTAATCTTGTTTCCGTGCTTAACCATCTACGGGATATCTTCAGCCTGACCACCAGCGAGAAAGGGATAGCCCTTACGCTTCACCACGATGCAGAGGTACCACTCTCACTGGTTGGCGACCCGCTGCGCCTTACCCAGGTGCTCACCAATCTGCTCAATAACGCCCTTAAATTTACCGCTCATGGCAAGATTGATTTACGAATAAGCCTTGCCGACGCGACGGCAAACACGCAACAGAGCTCACTCCAATTTAGCGTCAGCGATACCGGCATCGGCATTTCAGACTCACAGTTAGCACAGCTTTTTCAGCCCTTTCATCAGGGTGACAACACCATCACCCGCACCTACGGCGGTACCGGTCTTGGCCTGACTATCAGTCAGCGGCTGGTCACCGCTATGGGGGGTAAAATTACCGTTAAGAGCCAGGTTGGCAGTGGCAGTCAGTTCAACTTTACCCTACCCTTCCCCCTCGCCGAGGAGACGACGACGATGCTTCTCCCCCTTACCCAGACCCCCCTTTCCCATGAAAGCAGACCTCAAAAAGCTGCTTTAAAGGGAATCTCACTTCTGCTGGTAGAGGACAACCCCCTTAACCAGCAGCTCTTTTACACCCTCCTGACACGTGCAGGGGTGCAGG
>JADGBN010000188.1 GCA_015231435.1 Gammaproteobacteria bacterium | reverse complement strand
GTGACCGCTGCGATCCCCCCTTGTGCATAGAAGGTCGAGCCCTCATTAGCAGTAGACTTGGCAACGACTAAAACTCGCATTCGCGGGGCAAGCGCTAGGGCGGCAGAGAGTCCTGCAGCACCGGCACCGATTATCAGCACATCTGTAGAGAACGCATCACTGGTAGGCATAGAGGCAAAATACACCTAATGAGATTACGTTTCAATTTATCCAGAATGGATATGAACTCTCTGTTTGCTGTTCTGTCCTAGGTCGCAGACGATGGATAAGATGCAGCTTACAGGGAAAATAGAGCGTTTGTGGAGTGCCAGCAATGAGTGATGCTGAAGTTGATTGGCAGCTGGCGCAGCGGACACAGCAGGGTGATCGTGCCGCTTTTGATCTCTTGGTACGCAAATACCAAAATCGCCTTTTAAGTGTGATCTCCCAATATGTTCGTGATAGCGGGGATATGCACGATGTCGCCCAAGAGAGCTTTATCTGCGCCTATCGTGCTATCGGGCAGTTTCGTGGCGACAGCGCCTTCTACTCATGGCTCTACCGCATTGCCGTGAATACGGCAAAAAACTGGTTAAAGGCGCGGGCCTGCCGCCCACCCGGGAGTGATATTGATATTAGTGATGCCACAGATTTTGGGTTGGCACCGCTGGTTAATAGTGATACGCCGGAACGCCTGTTACAAAGTGAAGAGATAGAGGCGCAGATCGGCCAGGCGCTGGCAAGAATGCCTGAGGAGTTGCGTACCACCATTTTAATGCGTGAAGTAGAGGGGATGAGTTACCAGGAGATCGCTGCGGCAATTGATATTCCGGTAGGAACCGTGCGATCCCGTATTTTTCGCGCCCGCGAGATGATTGAACAGCAGATTAAGCCCCTGCTTGGTTAGGGGACGATGGTCAGCAGAGCGTTGCATGGGATGAAAGGAGTTAAATCGTGGCAACAGAAGAGCATATAGCGCGCGAAGCGCAACTGGTATCGGCCTGGATGGATGGCGAACTGGAGGAGTTTGAACAGCGCCGTGCCCTGCAGTTAACAACTGGGTCACGACTGCTACAGCAGCAGTGGCAGCAGCACCATCTCATTCGTGATGTGTTGCAGCATCACCACTTCCGACAAATTGCCCCTGATTTAGCGATACGGGTAAGCCAGCAGTTAGATCAGGAGGCGCAGTCAAACAACATCACCGTGCCTAAATTGCCAACTTATTGGCGTCAACAGATCGGGCGCTGGGCGATGGTTGCCTCAGTGGCCGTGGTGGCGCTGCTGCTGCTCTCCCTGCGTCAACCTGCAGAGCAGGGGCAGCTCATTACCACGGCAGAAAATCAGGCAGTGGAGCGTCGTGCGGGGGATAGTGCGGCGATGCGGACGATGGCGCCCTATCTGGTTAACCATGCAACCTACTCCGGGGGGATTCGCGCCCCCTATGTCACCTTGGTGGGACATGGTCAGCATGGGGAGTAGGGCGGTGATGAGGCGCGGGTTACGTCACGCTGTTCTGCTGTTACTGCTGGTGGCGCCGTGGCTTAAGGCGGATGACGCGCCGCTGGCGATCTTGCAGCAACTGGCAAAATCGCAGAAGCAGTTAAATTATCGTGGCGATCTCATCTATCAAAGTGAGGCGCAGTTGCAGAGCGTTCACATTGTTCATGGCGTTACCGAGGATGGTCGTGCCGTTTATGAGTTAATGCAGACCCTAGATGGCCCCAAGCGTGAGATTGAGCGCAATGGTGATGCGGTGCGTTGTCTTCTCGATGGTGAGGCGATTGAGCTGCAGTCCCATGGCGGTTTTACCCCGTTTCGACTGATCTCCGATGCGCAACTGCTGGCGCTGCGTGACTACTATTCGCTGCAGCGTGGCGAACCGGCGCGAGTTGCGGGGCGCGATGCGATAGAGGTGATTCTCCAGCCCCAGGATGGATACCGCTACGGTTATCGTCTTTGGGTGGCAACCGGGGCGGCGGCGATGCTGTTAAAGTCAGAGTTGCGGGATCAGCAGGGTCGGCTGTTAGAGTCGCTGATGTTTACCAACATTACACTGCTAGAGAGTCTGCCCGAGGAGTTACAGGCGCAACTGCAACGCGGTGAGCGCGACGCAGTCGTTGTTGCAGAGCCACCGCCGGCGGCAATGCTGCGCTGGCAGGTCGCCAATTTGCCACCGGGATTTCATGAGGTGGTGGCGCGGGTAGATGCGTTATCACAGGAGGGGGGGGCGATAGAGGTTGAACACCATCTTTACAGTGACGGGTTAAGTTCGGTCTCGCTTTTTGTCGAGCACAATCCGCAACCGGGTATGCCTGTTGCGTCACAAGTACAGCGGGTCGGGGCAGTCTCCATGGCGACGCATCACTACGATGGTTATCGTGCGGTGGTGGTCGGTGAGGTGCCTGCGTTAACGGTGCAGCAGATTGCGGCTTCAGTAATTGCTCAGAATAACGAAACGCAAGCAAAGGAGTAGATGATGATCGAGCAGCGGGGGCGGGTGGTGGCCCGTGATAAGCAGGGTGTTTGGGTTGAGAGTCAGCGGCAGCAGAGTTGTGGCGGCTGTCACAGTAGCCAAGGCTGCGGTACCGCAACGGTTGCCAAACTTTTTGGTAATCGTCTGCTGCGTATTCATGCGCGAGATGTGCTAGGGGTAGAGGTGGGTGATGAGGTGACCATTGGTGTGAGCGAAAACGGGCTGCTGTTGGGGTCGTTTGTCATCTATCTTATCCCGCTAATACTGCTGCTGGCTGTAGCGATTATCGCGGACACGCTGGCGGGCAATGATCTGCTAACCGTGGTTGCAGCGCTTCTGGCACTGCTGCTCTCGTTGCCGCTAATTCGTTGGTTACAGCAGCAACCGCGCCTGCAGCGTGCGGTGGAGGCGGTGGTTTTGGCGCGCCTGCCAACCGCGCAAACAGTCAGTTTTTTTAACAGAATCGAAGGAGTCTGAAGGTGATAAACAGAACGTTTAACCGATTGTTAGCACCCGTTGCGGGATTGTCAATGCTGCTGCCCATTAGCGGTACCAGTGCGGCGGATCTGCCGGATTTTAGTGAGTTGGCGGCTGCGGTGAGTCCGGCGGTGGTGAATATTAGTACGACACAAAAAGTGGAGCCGAAGGGGCACTTCAAACACCCCTTTTCAATGCCGGATATTCCTGGCGGCAGTGATATTGAAGATCTCTTTCGCCGTTTTTTTAAAAACCCTGAGGGGCAGAATCAGCTGCCACCGCAGGAGGGGCACTCGCTGGGTTCAGG
>JADGBN010000187.1 GCA_015231435.1 Gammaproteobacteria bacterium | reverse complement strand
CTGCACGTCCCCAAAAAGCTCCTTGAAATCGACGATATGTCCATAATCCTTATCGTCGCCATCAAGACGGTTGGTGCGACAAATGGCCTGAAAGAGATTGTGGTCGCGCAGTTGGTTATCGAGATAGATATAGGAGCATGAGGGGGCGTCGAAACCGGTGAGCAGCTTGCTGACCACGATCAACAATTTGCAGTTGGCAGGCTCTTCAATAAAGCGCCGCTTAATTTCTTCTTCGTAGGTTTCGGCTTTTGTTTTGCCCGCCTTAGCATCAATATTTTTGAGAACATATTGAGTGTAGGTATCGAACTTATAGCGCTCATCGCTGTTGGCCGGCTCTCTTGAAATCGCGTTGTGGTTCGGCTCGTAAGAGGTAATGATGCCGCAGTACTTACGAAAAGTCGTGTTCTGGAATAGCCGGAAATAGTCGCAGGCGTCATAGATAGAAGCTGCCACCAGAATCGCCGTGCCTCGATCATTGTTCAATCGCGGTTTGAGGCTGAAATCTTCGATGATGTTGGCAATGATGCGCTGCTTGCGCTCGCCCGCACTCATCAACTCTTCCATGGTTGCCCAGCGTTTGCGCAGCACCGCCTTTTGGAAGTTGTTCAGGTTTTTGGTTTTCTGCTCAAACCAGGCGTCGATAGCTTGCTGTGAGGTCAGGCGCTGCGGTACATCACGAGCCTCGTACTTAAGGTCAAGAACCACCTTGTCGGCGACGGCCTGATGGAATTTGTAGGTGTGAATGTAGGTGCCGAACACCTCACGGGTGGTCTTCCTGTCTTTGCGCAGCAGCGGGGTGCCGGTAAAGCCGATGAAGATGGCGTCTTGCATCCATCGCTTCATCTGTTTGTTCATATCGCCACCCTGGGTACGGTGGCACTCATCGACAAAAATGTAAAAACGCCCATGAATCGGCGGCGGGTCACTCTTAAGGTCAAGATCGAACTTGTGGATCAACGCACAGAGCAGACGCGGAGTGGTCGCGCCGAGCTTCTCGACAAACTGTGACCTTGAGGTAATGCGTGGCGACGCTGCCTCCTCGCCGATCACCCCGGCGTTGCGCATCACGCCCACAATCTGCTTATCCAACTCGTCGCGGTCGGTGATGACCAAAATTCGCGCATCGGGATCGTGTTCCAGCAACCATTTGGCGATCAGCACCATGAGGATGCTCTTGC
The DNA here is from genome assembly GCA_015231435.1 of Gammaproteobacteria bacterium. Lineage (GTDB taxonomy): Bacteria > Pseudomonadota > Gammaproteobacteria > Thiohalomonadales > Thiohalomonadaceae > JADFYS01. The sequence continues at coordinate 2,083 of JADGBN010000187.1, read as the reverse complement.
CGCTGCCTTGGGTGTGCCAGATGACGCCACCCTCACGCTGCCGCACCCGTTCCTGAGCCGCTTTTACGCCAAAATATTGGTGGGGCCGGGGCACTTTTTTAATCCCAGCGTCAAAGATAATAAAGTTGCGGATCAGATCCAGCAGTCGCTCCTTTCCACACATCTGAGTCAATTGAGAATGGAGAATGGAAAATGGAGAAGGATTACAATCTATTAATTCTCCACTCTCAACTTTCAATTCTCCATTATTCTTCCACTGGACAAAGAACTGTTCGGGGGTGCCGGTAGTGCCGTAACGCAGCCCCTGAGAATCGCTGCCCGCAAAGAGGAGCTGCCCGGTGCTGAAGAAGCCGATAGTAAAGATCTCTTCCTGATTGGTGTTCAACTGGCGAACGCCATCGGCCACTTCTACCGAGCTGCGTTTGAGTTCAATCACACCAATGGCGATACCGTTGATGTACAACACCAGATCGGGGCGGCGTTCATAGCCGCCCTTCAGGGTAACTTCTTCAGCCAGGGCAAAATCGTTTTCCTCTGGATGCGCCCAGTCGATGAGGTGTACTGTTTCATGCGACTTAGCGACGGCAATCTGCACCGGTACGCCATAACGCAACAGGTTGTAGGTGCGCATGTTGGCCTGATAGAGGGTGATGCCGGTGGTATCGGCGGCGGTTTCCAACTTCTGCAGAGCGGCGGATATATGGGCATCCGAATAGCCGCGCCGCTGGAGGTTGGCTTTGAGGTATTCCGCTTCGATGGGGCGGTTATTTGGGCGCTTACTCCAGTCGCCTAGATAGCGATAGCCGAGTTTATGCGTGAACAGTGCCACTACCCGATTTTGTGTGACCCGCTCGGGGCGGGCTTGTTCAGACATGGCTTTTCTCCTTGGTAATCAGCCGCGTTTTGACGGTGATCAGTTTCTGCATCATGGCGTGTTTGAGGTTGTGGGTTTTGCAGCGGGCTTGGTTATCTCTGGTTTCAGCGCGTCACCCCCCACCATCACGGGTTGACCTTTTTGCCAAACCACAGCATATTGACCCAATCGGCGTTTGCGTTCCAACGCCTCACTAACCGCTTCGGTCAGGCAATCCAGTATTTTTTTCTCTCTGGGTGGGATCGCATTCATTATTGAGCCTCGTGTAAGAGTTGTTGATAGATTTCGTTTTGAAAAATCGTTTCAATATCGCCATTGCGGGTAAATATTAGTTCAGGCGTTTCGCAGGTATTTAGAAAACAACAAGCATAATCCACCGCATCGGCATAAACGCCAAATAAATTCCGCAGGCTTCTTGGAAAACGGCGAGCAATGTCAACAGGCGGGATGGCATGACCGCCATGCACAACCCGCTCCGTAACTCGTAACTGCGATATTTCTACCGAAGGCAAAGCTAGATAAAGCAACTCTACTCGCCAGCCTTGTGCACGTAACCGTTCGATAAACCTCAGGTAGGTACGGCCGGATAAAGTGGTTTCAAAGGCAAAGTCATGGCGTGCTTGGCTATGTCGAGTGATTTCTCGTAAAAACAACCGGCTAGCGGCAAATGCCTGTTCTTCTGCAGCAAGTGGGGACAACCCTGCCGCAATGAGATCAGCATTCACAAAGCGTCGGCAATGAACCAATGGCAAGTATTTTAGAGCGAAGGTCGTTTTACCTGCGCCGTTGGGTCCGGCGATAATACGGCAGATCGGTTGATGCACTGTTGTCATACCAACCTCGTCTTGCCGGTGAGCAGTTCTTGCATCATCGCTTGTTTGATGGCTTGGGTTTTGTTGCGGCGTTGTTCAAGGGCGGCGATTTCGGAGTCCATGTCGGAGAGGACGGTGGCGATGGCGGTTTGTTCATACAGTTTTGGTGTCGGCAATTGGATAATTTGATACTCGGAAATGTAATAACGTTTGTGTTCTCCAAGTGGAAACTTAATAAGCCGCATTCTTTCAAAGATAAATTTCAAATCTACTTCTGCATTGCAAGTTTTTAGAATTTTGATTGCCGATAACTTTACTTTGAATGGGAAATCCACATACTTGAAATCCGTTGTAAAATCATCAAAAATAATAACCGGTAGATTGTGGTAAACTCCAA
>JADGBN010000186.1 GCA_015231435.1 Gammaproteobacteria bacterium | reverse complement strand
CGGATACGTCTTGCGGTTTCACTCTTCTCCTTTGCCACGGACAAAACCCAGACAGTGAGTATTGGTGTGGACACCGCACAACTGGATGACAGCGCGGAATCACTACTGGAGCGGGTTGATAAAGGGCTCTATTGCGCTAAAAATAGTGGTCGCAACAGAGTTTGTCATCTCTAGCCAGTCGACGTTACCGGTTAACCCCATAAACGCTAGCTATACCCGTCATCCTTGAAAACGGTGGTTCGTTGGCCGCAGTCGCTCACCCCAATCACTTAGGTTTACTAAGCTCATGGGGATTCGCGACTTTGCCGCCTTCCATCATTTCCAATGATTTTGGGTATAGACCGTGATTATCAAGGATACGGTGTTTCTGGTTGTTGATGACTTCGAGCTGATGCGTAAAGTGACCGAGGCTCAGTTGCGGGCAATGGGGGTACGCACCATTCTGATGGCCCACAATGGGGCAGTCGCGCTGCGGATGTTAAAAAAGCAGCACGTAGATATCGTGCTTTCTGACTGGAACATGCCGGTGATGACCGGGCTTGAATTGCTTAAGGCGGTACGGGCCGACGCCCGACTCTCTCGCCTGCCATTTATTATGATCACTGCCGAAGCCGAGCGCCTGCGCATCCAGGAGACCATTTCTTGCGGCGTCAGTGACTTGTTGATTAAGCCCTATACCTCAGAGAATCTGATCACCCGTATTGAAATGGCTCTGGAACGGCAGACTTCTCCCCGCCACCTGCAAGCTGCCCCACAAGTCGCGGTTGCCGTATCACCCGTTATTCAAACTGTTTACGAAATTCCGCGCGCGACCATTCTGGTTGTTGATGACACCGCCGACAATCTGTTAATTATTTCGCACCTATTTAAGGATGAATATCGGGTGCGAGTGACGCAATCCGGCGCGAATGCGCTGGAAATCTGCCAGTCAAATACGCCACCGGATCTGGTGCTGCTCGATATCATGATGCCCGGCATGGATGGCTTTGAAGTGGCAAAACGCATGCGCGAACACCCGACATCGGAAACCATACCCGTGATCTTTGTTACCGCCATGATCGGTGACGACGCGCGTATCAAGGGATTAGATCTTGGCGCAGTTGATTTTGTCACCAAGCCGATTGATCCCGATGTGCTCAAACCGCGGGTGCGTAACCTCATGCGCTTTGTCGCGCAGCGCAAGCAGTTGCAGGCCGACTACGATGGTCTGTTGGCGTTGGCACGTTTGCGAGAGGATGTCGAGAATATCATGCGCCATGACTTGAAAGGGCCACTGGCGGGTGTGATCGGCTTGGTGCATGGGTTAATTGACAATGACGCAACCAATCCCGCACAGATCGGACAACTGCATCTCCTTGAGGAGACGGTGTTACAGGTGCTGGACATGATTAATCTCTCCTCGGAACTCTTCAAGATCGAAACCGGGCGTTTCAAGCTTGACGCCAAGCCGATCATGATTGATGAGATTCTGCGCCGCATCGTCAATATTTCCCGCACGATGTTCGCCGAAAAACACCTCACCATTGCCATCTATCCCAATCTTCATGGCGGCAAAAAAATGCCGCAGGCACTGGGCGATGCCATGTTCTGCTATTCGCTGTTCCAGAACCTGATTAAGAATGCCTGCGAAGCCGCTCCGCAAAAGAGTCAGATCACCGTGACCCTGAATATTGAAGTGCCGCTGCGGATTACCATCAGTAACAAAGGCGCCGTGCCTGCTGCGATTCGTGCCCACTTCTTTGACAAGTTTGTTACCCACGGCAAGCAGGGTGGTAGCGGTTTGGGTACCTATTCGGCCCGGCTACTTGCCCAGGCACAGAATGGGCAAGTAACGTTAGCGGTTTCCGACCCTGAAAACCTGACTACAATCACCGTAACCTTGCCTCGATGTCAGCGTGACATCCCATAACCTATAACTGATAAGCGCCCCATGAAAACAAAAATGCTCATTTTGACCAGTGCAATTTTCGCGGTTCTGCTGGTGGTAACGGGTATCGCGGCCTCATTTTGGTTATTTCAGAAGATCGATGAATCCGCCAGATTACGAACGCAAACAAAAACCATATTGAGTCACGTCAGCGAATTGCTATCGGCCTTGAAGGATGCCGAAACGGGTTCGCGCGGTTATTTACTGACAAATGATAGGCATTATCTGGAGCCCTATCTTGCCGTGCGTGACAGCATCGCTGGCCAGTTCAACGAATTGCGTCAATTAAATCACAACAGCGATGCCGACAAGCACCTGGCGAGACTGGAGCTGTTGATCGACGCCAAAATGAAGGCGCTGTCAGCAAGCCTCGATGCCTACCATAAGGCGGAGGGATCTAGCGTAATTACGAATCTGGTCACCGGTCATGGTAAACCCCTGATGGATGCGATTCGCGCCGAGGTTGCCAGTTTTATCAAGTTGCATGAAACACTGCTTGAGCAGCGCGAGAACAACTTCCAGGTCAACATGCGCAATCTGTTTATCTTTATCGGTATCGCCAGTCTGTTTGTCATTTTTCTTAGCTGTGCGTTCGTCTATTTGCTGCATCGGGAATCACAGCAGCGCCTGAAGAATCTTGTGTTGCTTGAAACGCAAGATTTGCTAAAGCTTCTGAGCAGGAAGAACATCGAACTTGAAAACGCGAAGCTGACGGCGGAAGCCGCCAATCTCGCCAAATCCGATTTTCTTTCCAGCATGAGTCATGAAATCCGCACCCCGATGAACGCGATTATCGGCATGGCGTATCTGGTGCTGAAAACCGAGATGACGCCACGCCAGCGCGACCACCTCAAAAAAATTCAGGGATCCAGTCGCCATCTGCTCGGCATCATCAACGATATCCTCGACTTCTCGAAGATCGAGGCCGGCAAGCTGGCAATTGAAAACATCGAGTTTGAACTTGAAGAGGTACTCGACAACGTGGCCGATCTGATTGCCGACAAGACCGCCAGGAAGGGGCTTGAACTGGTCTTTGACATTGACAAGAGGGTACCTCCCCACCTGATGGGTGATCCGCTGCGATTGGGACAGATCTTGATCAACTACAGCAATAACGCCGTCAAATTTACCGAGGAGGGCGAGGTTGGCATTGTCATTCGTCTTAAGGAAGAGACGGATAACGATGTGCTGCTCTACTGTGCGGTGCACGATACCGGGATTGGTCTGACGCCGGAACAGACGGGGCGTCTTTTTCAAAGCTTTTCGCAGGCCGACACCTCGACCACGCGCAAATTCGGTGGTACCGGCTTAGGTTTGGTCATTGCCAAGAATCTGGCTGAACTGATGGGTGGTGAAGTGGGGGTTGAGA
>JADGBN010000185.1 GCA_015231435.1 Gammaproteobacteria bacterium | reverse complement strand
AGTGAGGGCTATTACTGTATAAATCGTTGATAGTTGTGCCAATAACGACCCGCGACTTACTCTGTTTATACCCAAACGACATTGGAAATGTTGGGTCGTTGTCTGCAGTTGTTTACGCCAATATTTTTTGCTAGAGAGAGTTCATGAATATAGATATTGATAAATTGACGGAGGATGAGTTGGTTGACCTCAATCGTCGGGTCGTAGAGAGACTGCGGTTTTTGGCGCAGATGCGGGCTCACGGCGCAATGTTGCGGTTTAGCATTGGTCAGCGCGTCTCCTTTGACCCCGGGGATAGACCGAAGATCACCGGCACGATTACGAGGTATAACAAGAAGACGGTAACAGTCGTTTCCGATGAGGGGGGCAAGTGGAATGTCTCCCCCTCCTATTTACGGGAGGCGGAACCGAAAGATATTACGCCGCAGCAAGATAAGTTGCTCCAGCTAGATCCACCGAGGTGATGGCAAGCTATCTCTGCATTCGCTAAGGGGGGCTCTTGTGTACCTTGTCTCTCTCCTCCTCGGCGACCAGCAGACGACGTGCAAGCCAATCATCAATACTTACCCAGCGTCCAGCCCCGAAAAAGAAGAGTACCAGCAGCATGACAAAATAGGTAGCGGCAAACTCAATGCCGTTGTTAAGAATGACCAGAGAACCATTCTCTGTCAACCAGGTGTAATTACCATGCTCCTGTAATAGGGAACGGGCACGTTCAAGTCGCTCAATTGCGCCGATAGTCCGTTCATTGGCAAACAAGGATCCCGTCCCTTCAGCAATTGCCAACCAACCGTTCTGCCAATGTACTGTCAAGCTTGCCACAACCATGGTGACCATTAACGGCAAAGAGATGAACCGCACGGCGGCACCGACTAACAACAACAGCGCGCCAACGGTTTCAGTTAATGCGGCTAACCATGCCAACACGACAGGAAAAGGGAGCCCTAATCCCCACTCACTATTACCAAACCACTCAATAGTGCTCTCCATATTGGCAAGTTTTTTACTGCCAGCCATCCAAAAAATAGGTGCCAGATAGAGGCGCAAAAGAAGGGGAGCAAGAAAATCTGCATGGCGAGTTAAATTAAACCATCGATAAAAACGTAAATAGTGCGCTGGCATGATAGCCTCCTTAAAAAATATATATGGCTACCCTTTAGTCGTGCGTTCATTAACAACCTGACAAAAATTTCTATTGCCTCCCTTTTCCTGTAATCTTGTTCTCTCCCCAGAATCTGTCATTATTATCATCGGTTAACCCCGTTCTAGTTGAAATGGCAGGGTCGTTGGCTGTATACCCGTCATCCTTGAAAATGCTGGTTCGTTGGCTGCAGTCGCTCACCCCAATCACTTAGGTTTACTAAGCTCATGGGGATTCGCGACTTTGCCGCCTTCCATCATTTCCAATGATTTTGGGTATAGATGCACACACCAATCACGCCTCACGGGGATTCGCGCCTTTGCCGCCTTCCATCATTTCTAATGATTTTGGGTATATGTCCGGCTAGGAGCAGTCGCTTCTGAAAAAATTTTTGTCAGGATAGCCATTCTGAGGCGACTAATCGGCAGAACCACCGAAAACTTAGATTTTCTTAAGGAGAGAACCTGTGTGCAGTTCACCCAAAAGTGTCACTATTGCCATGCCAAAGGTCCATTATCGCGCCGCGATATTACCGATGGATAACGATTTTATCGCTCGTCAAAAACAGCAGAGACTTGCCGCGTTGGCAGAACGTCAGGCGCCTGCCAAACGACTACGTACAAAGCGTCCTGAGTCTGTCGCCACGGGGCCGTGGTGGAATCGCTGGTGTTCCTTGATACCCCCCATTCGTTGGGATTAGCATTAACGATGCCGCCAACAATTTCACCTCACTTTGCCGCCACCTGGTTAGATGAACATGGCGATATGCTCTATCGCTATGCGCTTCTACAGGTGAGAGATCCGCATCAGGCAGAAGAGTTGGTACAAGAGACCCTGCTCGCCGCTTTGGAGGGATATGCACGTTATGACGGCAAATCAGCGCTGCGTAGTTGGCTCATCGCTATCCTGAAGCATAAAGCGATGGATCACTTTCGCCGCTCTCACCGCGAAGTCGCTATGACCAATGATGAGCATGAGGTGGCACCGGAGCAATACGATGAAACAGAATTTGATGAGAGCTTTACTGCTGAGGGTCACTGGCGACAACCTGTCAGCCACTGGGGAGAGCCGCAAAAGATGTTAGAAGCGAGTCAATTTTGGCAACTGCTTGAGCAGTGCTTACAGCATTTACCGACAAAACTTCGGCAGATCTACCTCTTACGCGAAGTGGAGGAGGAGAGTAGTGAAAAAATCTGTCAGGAGATGGCGATTAGTGCGACTAATCTCTGGACGCAGCTCTATCGTGCCCGTATGGGACTGCGGCGTTGCTTCGTTAACCATTGGAATTAAGAGAAAAAACCATGTTGACCTGTAAAAATATCACTCACTTGGTCTCAACCGTCATTGAACACCCCCCGACATGGCGGCAGCGTATCGCAATTCAGATCCACCTGTGGATGTGTGCAAGTTGTCGCCACTTTGTGCAACAGAGTCAACTGCTGCAGCGGGCAGTGCGGTCAATTAAACAGCGGATTATTAATGGTGAAGCAGAGGAGATCCCATCGCTGCCAGAAGATGCCCGCCAACGTATTTTTAACCATCTTCAGCATGAGCAGAAGAGAATGTTATAAACCCTTTTTTTAACCCTTAATCGGAGACGTTATCATGAGTAAACCTTTAAACAATCTTGCCACATTAAGCGCCACAGCGATTGCCCTTACCAGCGCACTCGCCAGCAACAGCGTAATCGCTGCCAACAACCCATTTAGTTTTAATATGTTAGATAACGGCTATCAACTTGCCAGTCAAGAGAAGGGCAGCGAGGGAAAGTGTGGTGAAGCGAAGTGTGGGGCCAATGCTGCCGACAAACAGCAGGAGGCAAAATGTGGCGGCACCTCCTCAGACAAAATGAAAGATGGCAAATGTGGCGCTAACCCCACGGCTTTACCAGAGAAGATGCAAGATGCCAAATGCGGTAATAACGGTATGCCTGTAAAAAGCCCCGACGCCAAATGTGGCGAAGGTAAGTGCGGTCAGAGCTAGACAGCACCATGCAAACCGACTTCCGGCAACCGCCGCATCTACAGATCCACGGCGCGGGACTCGGTTTGCGACGCGAACACCTTGGTGATCTGCTCCAGGAGATCCCCAAGGTGATCCGTTTTTTTGAACTGGCACCGGAGAACTGGATGGAGTTAGGGGGCTATCGACGTGAATGCCTCCAGCAACTGGCGCAACAGCGCCCCTTTGTAGCAC
>JADGBN010000184.1 GCA_015231435.1 Gammaproteobacteria bacterium | reverse complement strand
GGTGCCATTGCCAATGAAGAGGGACTCGACTCGGAGCATATCGGTCATATCGATATTCAGGAGAACTACCCCCTCATTGATCTTCCCAGCGGCATGCCCAACGATGTTTTTCAGGATCTTCGCCGCGTCTGGGTTTGCGGCCAGAAACTGGAGATCTCCCGCCTTGAAAAAGAGCGCTCTAAAGCAGCCGCAAAACCGGCTGCCAAGGGCGGTAAACGCCACAAGAGCGAGTAAACAGCTAATCGTTGCCGACCCGCGCCAATGCCCAGACATCGACACGTTGCACCCCGGCACGCTTAAGCACAATCGTTAACTCCCGCACCGTTGCACCCGTCGTGACCACATCATCAATCATCGCGATGTGCTGCGGGAGAGGCTGATTCGGATTAATCACAAAAGCGCCGCGCATATTGCGCTGCCGTTCGCGGGCATGAAGTTCGGTCTGCTTTGCCGTTGCCCGCTGCCGCCGGCAAAGATGACTGGCAAGCGGAATTTGACAGCGCGCGGCGACGTAACGCGCGACCTCCCCTGCCTGATTATAACCACGCTGCTGCTGCCGCCGCCAATGCAGGGGAACCGCGAGAATTGCCTGCGGTTTTGCTAACGTCTGCTGTTGCCACGCCTGCTGCAGTGATGCGGCCAGCAGTTCACCCAATAGACGGCCATGACTCAAGCGCGCAGAAAATTTCAGTCCGGTAATGAGTTTCGCCAGCGCCGCATCATAGGTAAAGGGGGCAAAGAGGGTATCAAAGCGCGGCGGTTGGCGCTGACACTGCCCGCACAACGGTAATGGCGCAGCAACCGTCGTATCGGTCACCTTCAGGGGCAGCGCACAACGACAGCAGTGGTGATGGTTCCACGGTAACTCATCGTAGCAACCCTGACAGATATCAAGACGAACCCCTGCGGCACCGACCACCACTGCGGTGGTCGCCCCGCAAAGCAGGCAGTGCGAGGGGTAGAGTGCCTGCGCCAACCGCGCCTGACCCCAGCGAGTCACTGCCAATAATTGCGTTAACAGGAGAGATGGCAGGGGGGTTGGTGTTAAAATCAGCGCCATAAAAATTTAGCCGAGAACCTCTTATGCCCAATATTGCCGCCACAAGCCCCGTCCCACTCACGCTGGATGCAGTCGAGGCGCTGTTTAATCTCCCCTTTAGTGATCTGCTGTTTCAGGCACAGCAGGTACACCGGCGCCATTTTACCGCCAACCAGATCCAGATTAGCACCCTGCTGAACATAAAAAGCGGCGGCTGTGCGGAGAACTGCGGCTACTGCTCGCAAAGCGCCCACTACGATACGCCGCTGGTTCGCCAAGGACTGCTGGCGGTTGAGGAGGTGGTGAACGCCGCCAAAGCTGCCCAAGCAGGAGGTGCGACCCGTTTTTGCATGGGCGCTGCATGGCGGCAACCCACCGCCAATGATATGGCAGTGGTGGTGGCGATGATTAAAGGGGTAAAAGCGCTGGGAATGGAGAGCTGCGTCACCCTCGGTCGCCTCGATGCGGCGCAAGTCAGCGACCTTAAGGCCGCCGGGCTTGACTACTACAACCACAATATTGATACCTCCCGCGACTACTACGATAAAGTAGTGACCACGCGCCACTTTGATGAGCGGTTGGCAACCATTGCCCTTATCCAGGAGGCGGGCATTCACGTCTGTAGCGGCGGTATTCTCGGCATGGGAGAGAGTCGCCGCGACCGTGCCGCGATGCTGCTGGAGCTAGCAACGCTCGATCCGCAACCGCAGAGTGTGCCAATTAATCTTCTTGTGAAAGTCCCCGGCACACCGCTCGCCAACGCGCCTGATCTTGATATTTTCGAGTTTATTCGCACCATTGCCGTGGGCATCATTTTGCCGCGATCCTATGTGCGCCTCTCCGCCGGACGTGAATCACTGCACGATGAGGCGCAGGCCCTCGCCTTTCTTGCCGGTGCTAACTCGATTTTTTACGGCGACAAACTGCTCACCACCGCCAACGCCAGCAGCGATCACGACCGTGCCCTGTTTCGCCGCCTTGACCTACAGATAGAGGGATAGTTGCGCCCCCTGCAGACAGCGCTGCAGCAACGGTTGCAGCAGGGAATCTATCGGCAGCGTCGGGTCGTCACCCGCCTGCAGGGGTGTCGGGTACTGCTCGATGGCCGCCCTGCGATTAACTTTTCCGCCAATGACTACCTTGGTCTTGCCAACCACCCGCAGCTTATTAAAGCGATGCAACAGGCGGCACAGCGCTATGGCGTCGGTAGTGGCGCGGCGCATCTGGTCACCGGACATACGCCGCTGCACCAACAGCTTGAGGAGGCGCTCGCCGCCTTTGTCGGCTACCCCCGCGCCCTGCTCTTTAGTAGCGGCTACAGTGCTAATCTTGGCGTCATGACGGCCCTGTTGCAGCGTGGTGATACCCTACTGCAGGATCGCCTTAATCACGCCTCGCTCTACGATGCGGCAACCCTGTCACGCGCCAAACTCAGACGCTACGCCCACGCCGATGCCGCCGCAGCCGCCACATGGTTGCAGCGGGAGAGGGTGGCAATGGTCGCCACCGATGCGGTATTCAGTATGGATGGCGATATTGCTCCCCTTGCAGAGCTTGCACAGTTGTCTGCTGCTGCCCAAAGCTGGCTGCTGGTGGATGATGCCCACGGCTTTGGCGTATTGGGGCAGGAGGGGCGCGGCACCTTGGCGCACCTCGGTCTCGGTATTGCCGAAGTGCCGCTGTTAATGGCGACGCTCGGCAAAGCGGCGGGCTGTTATGGCGCCTTTGTCGCCGCCAGCGATACGGTGATTGAAACCCTAATTCAGCAGAGTCGCAGCTATATCTACACCACCGCCCCGCCACCAGCGCTGGCGGCAGCCACCTTGGCAAGCCTTGAGTTAATTGCCACTGAAGGGTGGCGGCGTGACCTGCTTAATCAGCATATCCGCCGCTTTCGCCACGGCATGTTACAACTGGGCTATCCATTAGGAGATTCGCCAACGGCCATTCAGCCGGTGCTGCTGCAACAGAGCGAGCGGGCACTGCGTTTAAGCAGCGCCCTGCTGCAACGCGGTTATCTTGTTGCAGCCATTCGTCCGCCCACGGTGCCGCAGGGGAGCGCACGTCTGCGGGTCACCTTAAGCGCCGCCCATAGTGAAACCGAGGTGGACGGCCTGCTGCACGCCTTTGCCGAACTGGCGCCGCAGTTTACCCCTGAGCAACATTTAGCATGACTCAACCCCTGCAACTTAGCCAATTTGGCCACACTCCAGAGAACAAGCCGGCGCTGCTCTTTATTCACGGCTGGGGCAGCGGACATCAGGTGTGGCTCCCCCTAGCGGCACAGCTTCAGGCGGATTTTCGCTGCTATCTTCTTGATCTGCCGG
>JADGBN010000183.1 GCA_015231435.1 Gammaproteobacteria bacterium | reverse complement strand
CTGCTGGTGAATCAGGGGCGGGTGACGCTGTTTGACGGTGATCTGGATAGCTATCAGCAGCTGCTGCAACAGCAGCAGCGCGAGGTCAATACACCGACCAGTAGTCGGGGTGAGACGGCCAAAGAGCCAGATCGCAAGGAGCAGCGGCGTCAGGCGGCGGAGATCCGCCAGCAGTTGCAGCCCTATACTAAAAAGTTGCAGGCAGTGGAGAAGCAGATCGCAACCCTGCAACAGCACCGCCAGACATTGGAGGCGGCACTGGCGGATCCGGCGCTCTACAGCAGTGGAAATTTACAACTGCAACCGTTGTTGCTTGAAAAGGGAAAACTTGATCGACAGCTGGAGATGGCTGAGGGGGAGTGGTATGAGCTAAGCGAGTCACTGGATACACTAAAACTGGCGCTGTCACAATCAGATTAACAAAGGTTGCAGTTCCGTTGAAGTCTGGCCGCTATAGCTGATAACGAGGAGGGAAAATGCGTCAGCAGGAAAAAAGTATCGCTTTTATTGTCGCCCGCTTAGGCTCTTCGCGGCTGCCGGCAAAACAGCTAAAACGTATTGGCGACAAGCCGTTGCTCGCTTGGGCGATTGCGTCGCTTAAGCAGTGCCGCGAGATTGATGAGCTGGTGATTGCGACAACCTGCGAGGTGGAAAACGATCCGCTGGAAGCGCTGGCAGCCGATCTGGGGATTGGCTGTTTTCGTTATGCAGGCGACCCTAATCATGTCACTACGCGGCTGCGTAGGGCAGCGGAAACGTATCAGGCAACTTTGGTCACCCTGCTGAGCGGCGACTGGCCGCTCTTCTATGCCCCCCTGATTGACGCACGGCTGTCGTGGTTACGCCAACACCCCGAAGCCAATGTGTTGCAACTCTTACCAACCCCAGACGCGACCATAAGTGCAATGGGCGGGGTGATGGTCTGTCGTCTCACCGCCTGGCAACTCGCCGATGATCTTGCCATAGAGGGGGATGCGTGGCAGCGGGAGAACCACTTTCCCGCTATTTTTCAGATGCCGCAGCGCTTTGCCGTGGTGACGATGGAGCAGCAGCCGTCTAATCTGCCCAACCTATTAATCCCCCCGCATCTGCGTCTGACAGTCGATGTGCCCGCCGATCTTAAATTCATGAATGAACTTCATGATCAACTCCAGCGGCAGCAGCAACCCTTTGATCTACCGCACGTTGCCGCGCTTTTACGCGAGCAGCCGGAGATCGGGGTGATGAATGCCCATGTGCATCAACGCACTGCGGCAGATCGCGTCTATCAGGTTCTGGTGATTATTGATTGTGGTAGTACCCACGGCTATGGACACCTAATGCGCTCCGTCGCACTGGGGGCGCGACTCACCGAGCGATATGGCTGGCCGGTCACCTTTATGATTGACGATCTCCATGCCGAGCGCCATCTACAACGCAGCCACCTTAAAGGCGTTTGGGGGGCGCTGGCGCGTGAAGTGATTAGCCAGCCCGCAGAGAGTCAGATAGCCAAGGCAAAAGCGCAACAGTTTATGGCGTATGACCTAGTGCTGCTAGATGTTTATCCCCGTACTATTCCCGACAGTTGGCGGCAACTCTTTCGTCACGATGCCAAGGCGATTGCGATCGAGAGTTTTAACACTTGGACGGAACAGTGCAATCTTGCCATTGTTCCCGCGCTTATTTATGCCGATACTGTTCCGCAGCGCGCCGTTCCTTATGTTTGCGGACGTGAGTACACCATTATTCGTGAGGAGGTGATGGCGGTAAAGCGCCGGCACCTAGCTAAAGATATTGATCTGTTAATCTATTTTCATCGTCAGGCGCAGCGTGAAGTGATTGCGCAAAGTGCCATTCCTCGACACTGGCGGGTAGAGACAGTGGATGGCACCAACCCCGATTTTCCCGAGCTTCTGGCACGGGCGCATATCTATATCGGCAACTTTGGTTACAGTTATTACGAGTCGCTCTATCTTTCCACACTGCCTGTTTCGCTGCCGATCTCGATACGGCATGGTGCCGAGGCAAAGAGTTTCTACCGTCAAATGGGGATGGCGGATGTGACCCTAACGCCAGAGAGTGACCTGTTGGCGCAGTTGCAGCAGTTTCGCAAGCAGGGTAGTGACTACAGTTATCTTGCCAACGGTATTGACCGTATTGTGGCGACCATTGGCGAAGAGATGGCTAAATCGGCGTAATGCTCTTTTTAGTAGTGGTAGCCCAGTGAGAGACTTTGGCTGTTAAACCACTCACCACGACTGAAACCGGCAGAGAGGGAGAAGCCCTCGTCGGCGGCATGGCCACTAAAGTAGTAACCCACACTGACATTAAGACGGGTGGGATCGACACCCTCTTTATAGTTGTAGCGGCTATAGCTAGTGGCAAGCTCCAGCGCTTTTCCCAGCTGCCAGTCGCCGCCAACCGTGAGGGCATAGTTGTGAAAGTGATCATCAATGCGCCACTCATTCTCAACCAACGGGTAGCCAATCATATTCTCCCAGCGCCAGCGGGTATTGCCGCCGACATAGCTCCAGTTGGCATAAACGCCCAGCTGCTCGCCTAAATCGGCGCGGTAGCCAAGACCAACCCGATAACTGTTGCGCTGATACTTTAGCGCGCCAAGATTAGGTTCTTGATAGAGCCGTTGCGCGTAGTCGCTATCACTAAGCTTAATCTGGCTTGCCGCATAACTTAGATAGGCGCCGGAAGCGGGGGTAAACTGGTACTCACCGCCAATCGTATAGCCATCGCCAAAAGAGCGATCAAAGCCATCATGCAGCTGGTCAAGCTCCGCCTCACCATCACTGGAAAGATAGAGGGTATCCGCCACAAGTGGCGATACCACTGTCAGCGCAAGGATAACCAGTATGCTTACGGTCATTGCCAGACGATTCACGGGCATCAGATCACTTTGGTTCATTATGCGATGTACCTTTTTCTGTCACATTAATTTAGAAGTTGGTGGATATTACCCGAAGCGAACAGGGGATGCTATCTGCGCATCAGTTAGTTTGCCGCTGAAGCCGCTCGATGTAGAGTGACTGCACCACCTGGTTGGGGATGGTGAGTTGCAACTCGTTTAACTCCGTCTGGTTCTCAATGGTGAGTACCCCAAACCAGGTCAGCAGTGATAGCAGATAACTGGCATCGGGCGCCGGGTTTACGCCTTCTGCGGTCAGGGCACTCCAGGGGAATCGCAAGATCACCATCGGTAGTTTAGCGTTGTCGGGGGCGGTGTTGTCAATCACGAGCGGCAGGCGTCACGGCGTGCGTCTGATTTAGGTAGGGGCGAGGCTGTCTAATGGCTAAATAGATAGTTTTTGATTTTGTTAGAATAAAGTGGCGCGCCCGAAGGGATTTGAACCCCTGGCCTTTGCCTCCGGAGGGCAACGCTC
>JADGBN010000182.1 GCA_015231435.1 Gammaproteobacteria bacterium | reverse complement strand
TAAATGAAAAACTATGATGTATTTATTGTAAGAATTATTATCGTATTACTTTCAGGATCATTATCATTACTAACCGGATGGTGCGTAGGCTACGGTTTATTCTTCTTTTTTGGTGAAATTGCTGATATTGCGGCATTTTTTATTGCAATATTTATTATTGCGGGTATATTATTTTTACCACTATTCCGGTTTTTTTCTGGCGGAAATAAAGAAAGAGGGTCAAGTCTTGACATAACACTATTCACCTCTCTGTGTCATGTCAAGACTTAATGGAATGGTTCGCCCCGCTCCCTAAACGGCCTCAAATGGGCCATGATGTCGAGTTTATCAATCAGACATCCAAACAGAAGCGAGGCGAATCATGAAGAAGGATAGCAAAAAAGGCGAGGTTAAAGTGCTGGGAATCGATCTGGCAAAACAGAGCTTTCAATTGCACGGCGTAGATGAATCTGGGCGGGCCGTATTGAGGGAAAAGCTTGACCGTAAAAAGATGAGTGCATTGGTTGCCCAATTACCCCCTTGCCTCATCGGCCTAGAGGCCTGTGGTGGTGCCCACTACTGGGCTAGGGTCTTCAAGCAATTTGGGCATAAGGTTCGGATCATGGCGCCCCAATTCGTAAAGCCCTTCGTGAAGTCCAACAAGAGTGATGCGGCTGATGCGGAAGCCATCTGTGAAGCGGTGCAACGTCCCAATATGCGTTTCGTGGCGGAGAAGAGCATCGAACAGCAAGACATACAGAGTATCCATCGCATGCGCAGTCAGATGGTTGCACGACGAACCGCGCAAAGCAACCAGATACGTGGCCTGTTAATGGAATACGGGATTGTTGTTCCCAAGGGGATTGGACATGTCCGTAAACAGCTGCCTTGGATTTTGGAAGATGCCGAAAATGGCCTCAGCGACCTGTTTCGGGAACTGCTCAATGAACTGTATGAGGAACTCGTCCATCTGGATGGACGCGTAGCGACATTGAAAAAGAAATTACAGCGGATCAGTGAACAGAGTGAAGATTGCCAACGATTATTGACGATACCGGGCATCGGTCTATTGAGCGCTACAGCGATGGTTGCGGCCATCGGCGATATCAAGGCATTCAAAAATGGCCGGGAATTGGCGGCCTGGCTGGGGTTGGTGCCCAGGCAACATTCCACGGGAGGAACGACGACTTTGTTGGGCATCAGCAAACGAGGTGATACCTATTTGCGAACCCTGCTGATCCATGGTGGACGGACAGTTGTCCGTGTGGCGGACAAATACCAGGATCGAAGAAACCGGTGGATCAATGAAATCGATCAACGGCGTGGCAAAAACATCTCCGCCGTTGCGGTGGCCAACAAGAATGCCCGAGTCGTGTGGGCGCTGTTGACCCACAAGACCACCTATCGAGCGGCAGCGGCATGAAGGGTGCTGCGCACCCTGTGTTCAAGAGGGGCGCTGCCCCTAACCACACGGGCTTACCCCGCCCCCTGCCGGATAGGGTGGGCGCTGGATGGCGCTGTCAAGGACTACTCGACGCAAGCGTCTGCGTACCTCCTTGACAACTCCATCCAGCTGGAAGATGAATCAATCATCACCGGTCACTACTACCGGGATATCGGAAAACAAGAGAAGTGCAACGAATTGCGTGGATAAAGTTCAAGTGATGGCAAAAAGGTAGCACCTGCATCCCTAGAAACCTGCTGGGGTCTCGGGCCCATGATGAGGCCGAAGACTTGATGAGGTGGGGGTGCGCGGATTCCATCAGGGCCAGAGGCAATAGAAGCCTCATCCCAAGGCCGGATATATGGACGCATTATTCTTTTTTGTCACAAGCGAACTTTTCCTTGCAATGCGGGGCGAACCATATATGACCCCGTCTTTTCGTCTTCTTATCCTGCGTCAACTCTTCGGCCAAATCTTACGGTTGTTTCTGCTGTTGTGACGCTACTTCCCGGCGGTGTAGATCGGCTTCCCGCTGTTGCAATTCCGTCTCGCGTTCAGCCATTGCGCGTTCTGATTCACCATAACTTTTGCCCAGTCCAAAACCGATCAAACCAGGAAAGAGCCAGCCCAGAAACCCTGTTAACCGCCGCACAACTGGTCCACGCGCTAACGGTGGCCCCCTGAAAATTGGTGCTCGACCCATACCTCGTCCACGTCCACGCATCATACTGCTCCTTTGTATACTGATTATCTCAGGGGTCTTGACATAACACTATTTAATTCCTGATTAGCAACAAACGTCAGCTAGGCTCATCTGGTGAGACTGGTTGACTGTAAAATCACCTCCAACAAACAAGTGGAGGAGCGTGTAATGGCGATGAATCGAATTCAATTTCAACAGGGGCTATCGATGCCGGACTTTCTGAAGGGCTACGGAACCGAAGCGCAATGCGAACAAGCGCTTGAAGCTATGCGCTGGCCGAAAGGCTTCAGTTGTCCGCGATGCGGTCACGCGGCACATTACATTCTGAGGGATGGTGCTCGCAAGGTTTTTCAGTGCAATGCGTGTCGGCATCAAGCCTCACTGATTTCTGGAACTGTGTTTCAGAGTACCAAGCTGCCTTTGACAATCTGGTTCTTGGCGATCTACCTGATCAGCCAAGCCAAGACAGGACTGTCGGCCTTGGCATTGAAACGGCAGCTGGGTGTAAGTTACCCTACGGCATGGTTGATTCATCACAAGCTCATGCAGGTGATGGCCAGACGCGAAGAGTGCTATGTACTTGAAGGAGCAGTTCAAATCGATGATGCGTATCTCGGTGGCGAACGCAGTGGCGGTAAGGTTGGTCGTGGTTCAGAGAACAAAGTGCCGTTTGTCGCTGCTGTCTCATTAAGCGAGGAAGGTCACCCGTTGCGCATTAAGTTGACCCCCGTTTCTGGTTTCACCCTCAAGGCGATTTCGGTATGGGCCAAAGAGCACCTCGCCCCCTCCAGCATCGTCTTCTCCGATGGTCTGTCGTGCTTCGTGGCGGTCACCGAGGCAGGTTGTGACCATCAGCCGACGGTCATGGCTGGACGTAAACCCAAGGAGGTCCCCGAGTTCAAATGGATTAACACCATTCTTGGTAATCTCAAGACCAGCCTATCGGGTTCATACCATGCATTCAACTTTCATAAATATGCTGCGCGTTACCTGGCCGCCTTCTGTTATCGCTTCAACCGACGCTTTAATCTGCGCACGCTGCATCAGCGTTTGCTGATTGCCGCTGTCGGCTGTGCACCGCAACCCCGTCGCGTGATCCAGTTGGCTGACGTTCATTGCTAATCAGGATTCTTAAAGGCCGCATTCGAGATAAATCCTAATGAAAATAATGTGGCAATGCAAGACCTGACACTAATCGCCTGAGTTTACCCATAACGAGCTAGAGGTGCTCATAGCCGAGCGCAACCGTCGTGGCGAGGAGGCAGAGATGCGGGTCAACGGTACGCTACATGAGTTTAATGAGTAGAG
>JADGBN010000181.1 GCA_015231435.1 Gammaproteobacteria bacterium | reverse complement strand
CTGTCGGGCGACCTTCGGCAGCGGAAGGCACCGGCAAGGGCTTACGGTCATTAACGTAGAACGACAGTGCAGTCTCCAGCGCATCTACGGCATAGAGCAGGGATTCGTCCCTATCCGCACCGAAGGTGATGGCTTCAGGCACATCCGGAAAAGTAACCAGTACTGTGCCATTATCATCAGGGGTGAGCTCAATCGGGTAATCGAACATAATTTATTTTCCTTTCAAGCCAAGCTGGCGTTTGATTGCGGCCTCTAGCCCTTTGCCGAGTTCGGTGGTGCCATGCATGGGTAGCACCGACTTCTTACCATTCAAGAATACCGTTAGATGCGAGCCTTTGCCCTGCGCAAAAGTCGCGCCCTGTTGCTCCAGCCACTTCCTCATCTGTTTTGAGTTCATAGCCTAAATAATAAACAGTTTTGTTGTATTCATCAAGGTAAAAACAACAGAACTGTTCTCTCAGTCTCCACTTACCCATCAATGGGGAACTTTAAAAATATGCGGGGATCCTTAAGGGCTAAAGGGTTTACCACTAAACGCGGTGATATAGTTGTAGCAGAGGCGTGCATCGTCGGCGAGCTCTAGGAAATTGATGGTTCGTTTGCGCCACGGGCTGAAATCGGGCGCTGTGGTCAGGTGGGATAGATCATGCAGCTGCATACCCCAGTCCAAGAATATACGCTGCCGCTCGTTCCCCTGCATGACAATGCGCAGATGTTTGTGTCGTGCATCTCTCTGGATATGTTCCATCAGTCTCAGCACCTGCTCGCGGCTGCCCTCTAGGATCTGCATGAAGCAGCCATCCTGCTAGAGCATACAGCCGGTGACACCGGCTATCTGATTGTTCTGCTTCGATACATCGAAGATACTCGACAGCGCCTTCTTGTCCATCTCTATGGCGGCTTGGCTGACATATAAGAGGAAATACAAGGATGGCTCGCTGCCGTTTATCTCGCTGCTCAGCGCCTTGTCCACGGTCTCGATGAAAGTCTGTTCATTCATCGGACGGTGGCAAAGATAACCCTGGATGAAATCGCAACCGCTAGAACGCAACTCCAACATCTGCGCCTCGTTCTCCACACCCTCGGCCACCAGCTTCAGTCCGAGCGAACGTCCCAGCCCGATGATGCCGCGAATGATGGTGCGGCTATCGGCCTGCTTATCCACGCTATCGACGAAGGCCTTGTCGATCTTCAGCACACTGACCGGCATGCGCGTCAGTTGCGCCAGAGATGAATAGCCGGTGCCGAAATCATCCACTGCCACATGCAAGCCGAGCTCGGCCAATTCGCGCAGCACATGCAGATTGCTCTCCACATCGGCCATCAGTGAGGTTTCGGTGATCTCGATCAACATGCGGGTCGGGTCGGCACCGGTCTCGCGCAATATCCCGGCAAAATCCTGCGCCAGCGCTCCTTCATTCAACTGGCGTGTGGATACGTTGACCGACACATAGGACGGCGCTTGCGCACCCCAGCGTTGGCGCCACTTGACCTCGGCCAGACAGCCCTGACGGAACACCCACAGACCGATGGCGACGATAGGGCCTGTCATCTCGGCGATGGGAATGAATACAGCGGGCGAGATCTCGCCGCCCGGCGGATGCCAGCGCAGCAGCAACTCGGCCCCGACAATACGCCTGTTCTCTGCCGAGACGATGGGTTGGAAACGGCAGGAGAATTCGTTACGCGCCAAGGCTTGTCGCAGCCCTTCGGTCACCGACAAACGCTGGCGCACCTTCTGTTCCAGACTGTCGCTAAAGAAATGCCAGCCATCGCGCCCCTTCTGCTTCGCCTCATACATGGCGGTATCAGCGGAACGCAGCAGATCATCGGCGCAATGCGTGCTGCCATGACCCACCGCGATACCAATACTGGCGGTGACAAACAGCGGCGTACCGTCGAAATCGACAGGTTGGCGCATCGCCTCGTTGATGCGCTCTGCCAGCGCAGAGATGGTGGTAGGTTGCTCCAGTTGTTCGCACAACACCACGAACTCATCCCCTGCCAGACGCGCCACCGTATCCCCCGGACGCACCTGCTCGATCAATCGTGCCGACACCACCTTGAGCAGGGCATCGCCCGCCTGATGCCCGTGGGTATCGTTCACCAGCTTGAATCCATCCAGATCCATGAATAGCAGTGCGATACTCAAGCCCAGCCGTTGCGAACGCTGCAGAGCGTTCACCAGCCGTTCGCGGATTAGCGCGCGGTTGGGCAGTTGCGTCAGCACATCGTGCGTTGCTCGCCACAACATCTCATCCTCGGCTTGTTTGCGTTCGGATATATCGCGCATGGTGACCACCAGCATCCATTCATCGTCACTCTTAAATTTAGCGATGGCCGCTTCCAGCGGGAAGAATGAACCATCTTTGCGATAGCCGGATATCTCGCCGCGTGACGACATGCGCCGCTCCATCTCCTCGCCCAAGACGAAGCCCCGCACCATGTCCACGTGCCGCTGACGTATATGCGGCGGCAGCAACAGGTGGATCGACATGCCGACCATCTCAGTCAAGGTATAACCGAACAAGCCACAGGCGCTGGGATTGGCTTCAACGATAATGCCCAGCTCGTTGGTGGCGATGACAGCGATGTCGGCGATGGACAAGATCTGCTGCGCGGTGCTGAGTCTTTGCATGGCGGCGCTTGCTTCCGCCGATATTCGCTCCAGTACCTGCGGTGAAGGTGGTGATTCATGCAACTTCGCCACCTCGGCCTGCTCGCGATAGCGTTCAGGAATTTGCGGCGCGATGCGTCCAAATGACTCAACGATACTGAACGTACCGTCTGCGTTGCAGCGCGAAAGATAACTGTTCACGCTGGCATGGTGGGTGTCGGCATCCATCACCACCTCACCCTGCGGCGAGCTGACGCGGATCTTTTCCAGCGCATCCACCACCGCTTCCGGCTCGTTCGTGCCCGCTGCCTCAACGGCCTTGGCATACGCCTTCACGCAGAGATAGGTCCCCTCGCCAAAATTGGTGAGAATACCGTTGCCCTTCGGCCAGATACCCGTGATCTCGGGTAGTTGCGCCAGACGTTCAAGGTAGGCGCGGTTCTCCGGTGTCTCCACCGACATGAAATAACTGTTGCTGGAATAAAAACCCTCACGCACCTGCGCTGTTAACTGGCTGACCATCATCTCGTCGTAATGCCCCATTACCACCGCCATGCGACGCTTCAAGCCCATCTCGGTGAATCGCGTGAGCAGATGAACCTGGTCGTTGCCCGCGAAATAGGGTACGAACACATCTGCGCCAGAGCGTGCGACCTCATCGAGCAGATCATTTATCTCTTGCGGATCTGCGCCGATGGGCAGGTACGCCTCGCCAACGACATCTCCGCCCAGTGCCACAAGTGAACGCTTGGCCGCATCGATGGAACCGCGCGGCCATTCGTAGTTGTTGCCCGCGAAGAACATCTTGAGACCGTGATACCTAGCCATATAGGGA
>JADGBN010000180.1 GCA_015231435.1 Gammaproteobacteria bacterium | reverse complement strand
CGCTAATGGTGGCACCGGAGGCGGCCTGTCTGAATTTGCAACGACTTGCTGCTATCGGTGCAGAGGGTCAATTCGGCTTTTATGAAGCCATTGATTACACCCCGATGCGACAACGCCGCGGCGAATTACAAACGCTGGTGCGCTCCTACATGGCGCACCACCAGGGCATGAGTCTGCTCGCGCTGGGCTATCTGCTGCAAAATCGGCCGATGCAGCAGCGCTTTGCCTCAGACCCGCTGTTTCAGGCAACGCTACTACTGTTGCAGGAGCGTATTCCCAAGGCCGCATCGTTCTATGCCAGGGGTAGCGAACCCGACAGTATTAAGGCTGGCACGATCAGCCCGCAGATGCCAACGCGCGTTCTCAACAACCCCGACACCCCGACACCGGAGGTGCAACTGCTGTCAAACGGTCGTTATCATGTCATGCTCACCAGTGCAGGCGGTGGTTACAGCCGTTGGAACGATCTCGCGGTAACGCGTTGGAGCGAGGATGGTATTCGCGATGCGTGGGGATCATTCACTTACCTGCGCGACGTCGCTAGTGGCGAGTTCTGGTCTGGCGCATACCAACCCACCCTGCGGCGTGCAAAACAGTACGAAGCAATATTCTCGGAAGGCCGCGCGGAGTTTCGCCGCCGTGATAGCGGGGAGTTCGCGGGGGAGGTTTTCGATTTCGATACCCACACCGATATCGTTGTCTCGCCGGAAGATGATATCGAGCTGCGGCGGATACGCATTTGCAACCGTTCTACCCTACCCCGCACTATTGAAGTCACCAGTTACAGCGAGGTGGTACTGGCCGCTGCGGCGGCCGATGCGCTGCACCCCGCGTTCAGTAATCTTTTCGTACAGAGTGAGAAGGTCACGGCGCAACAGGCGATCCTTTTCACCCGCCGTCCCCGCTCCGATGACGAGCAGATGCCCTGGATGTTTCACCTGACTGCAGTACATGACGCAGATATTGAGACGATCTCCTACGAAACCGATCGCGCACGCTTCATCGGTCGTGGGCGCAGTGTCGCCGCGCCTCTGGCGATGGATGCACAGATAGCACTGCTGTCCGGGAGTCAGGGATCGGTGCTTGACCCGATAGCGGCGATCCGCTGCCGCATCACGCTGCAACCCGGACAGACGGTCACTATTGATCAGGTCAATGGCATCGGCATCAGTCGTGACGCAGTGTTGGCTATGGTCGATAAATACCGGGACCGACGCCTCGCCGACCGCGTCTTCGAACTCTCTTGGACCCACGCCCAAGTAGTCCTGCGCCAGATTAACGCCTCAGAGGTCGATGCGCAGCTCTACTGCCGCCTTGCCAACTCTATTCTCTACGCTAATCCCGCGCTGCGTGCCGAAAGCAGCGTGCTCGTCAAAAACCAGCGCGGTCAATCCGGTTTGTGGGGTTATGCCATTTCCGGCGACCTTCCCATCGTTCTGCTGCGCATTGCTGACATTGCGAATATCGAATTGGTGCGTCAACTCATTCAGGCTCACGCCTACTGGCGCCTGAAAGGGCTGGTAGTTGACCTGGTGATCTGGATTGAGGAGCGTAACGGCTATCGGCAGGCGCTGCAGGAGCAGATCCTCGGTCTGGTGGCAGTGGGACTCGAAACCCAGATAATCGATCGGCCGGGCGGCATCTTTATCCGCCCGGTGGAATATATCCCGGCGGAGGATCGCAATCTGTTCCTGAGTGTTGCCCGCGTTATCCTCAGCGACACGCTGGGAACCCTAGTGGAACAACTTGATCGTCCGAGCGCACTGTCACTGCGCGTACCACGCCTTATCGCAAGCAAACCATTACGCCGCGAACATCCTAGCGCCTTCGCCCTGCCGCCGCGCGGGCTGATTCTCGATAACGGTATCGGTGGCTTTACCGCCGACGGGCGTGAATATGTGATAACCACCACCGCAACCCAGATCACGCCGGCGCCGTGGGTGAATGTCCTCGCCAACCCCATGGTTGGCAGCGTTATTTCAGAAAGCGGTCAGGCCTATACTTGGGGCGAAAACGCCCATGAATTCCGCCTCACTCCTTGGCACAACGTTCCGGTTGGTGATAGCAGCGGTGAGGCATTCTACCTGCGTGACGAGGAGACCGGCCAGTTCTGGTCACCGACGCCGCTGCCACGGCGCGGCGCGACCCCCTACGTTAGCCGTCATGGCTTCGGTTACAGCGTGTTCGAGCATACCGAGTTCGGAATCGTCTCTGAACTCTGGGTTTACGTTGCACGGGATGCAGCGGTCAAGTTTTCTGTACTCAAACTGCGTAACGCCTGCGGCCGCCCGCGTCGCTTGTCGGCGACAGGCTATGTCGAGTGGGTACTGGGAGACCTGAGGCAGAAATCCGCCATGCATATCCACTGCGCCATCGATCACCTTAGCGGCGCGATCCACGCACGCAACCCCTACAATACTGAATTTCCCGAGCGAATCGCGTTCTTCGATGTCGACAATAACGACACCCTGAACCGTACCAACACCTGCGACCGTGCCGAGTTCATCGGTCGCAACGGCAGCCTGACAAATCCCGCAGCACTGGCACGCACCCATCTTGCGGGCAAGGCGGGCAGCGGTCTCGATCCCTGCGCGGCAATTCAGGTGGCCTTCGATCTCGCCGATGGCGAAGTGCGTGAGATCACTTTCAGGCTCGGTCTGGGGGGAGTGCCGGGTGGCGACAACAGCAACCGTTTGGTGCAACGCTTTAATGGCACCGCTGCCGCGCAGCGCGCGCTTGAGGATATCTGGCACTACTGGAACCACACCCTCGGCGCGGTGCAGGTGGAGACGCCTGACCAGTCACTTAACGTGCTAACCAACGGTTGGCTGCTCTATCAGACCCTGGCCTGCCGGATGTGGGCACGCAGTGGCTACTATCAGTCCGGCGGAGCCTTCGGCTTCCGCGACCAGTTGCAGGATGCCATGGCACTGGTACACAGCGAACCCGACTTGCTACGCACTCAATTGCTGCTCTGTGCCAGCCGCCAGTTCCATCAAGGTGATGTCCAGCACTGGTGGCATCCGCCTGCCGGGCGTGGCGTGCGCACCCACTGTTCCGACGACTACCTCTGGCTGGCGTTGGCCACCTGCCGCTACGTGCAAAGCAGCGGCGACAGCGGCGTGCTCGATGAACCCGTAAACTTTCTTGAGGGGCGTCCGCTCGATCCCGATGATGAGTCCTACTATGACCTGCCCGAACGCTCCGGCGACAGCGCAAGCCTCTACCAACACTGCGTGCGTGCAATTCGCTACGGGATCCGTAGCGGCGAGCATGGCCTGCCATTAATGGGCTCCGGCGACTGGAACGATGGAATGAATCGCGTCGGCATTCATGGCAAGGGCGAGAGCGTCTGGCTTGGCTTCTTCCTCTATGAGGTGCTGCGACAGTTCGGCATCCTGGCACACCGCTACAACGACCCCGGTTTCGCGGAGTTCTGCGCAAGCGAGGCGCAGCGACTGGGCAACAACCT